>CANQDB010000004.1 GCA_947591175.1 uncultured Bacilli bacterium | reverse complement strand
CTTTGCCTACGAAATGAAAGATGAAATCTATCGTCGCTTTGGATATACCGTAAATATCGGTATTGCTAACTCTAAACTCTGTGCTAAAATGGCTTCGGACTTCGAAAAACCAAATAAAGTTCATACTCTTTTTGATGACGAAATACAAAATAAAATGTGGCCTTTGCCAGTTTCAGATTTGTTTATGGTAGGAAAATCCTCTAGTGATATCTTAACTAAACTAGGTATTAAGACAATTGGAGATCTTGCTAAAACTGATTTAGAGTTTTTAAGAAAATACTTTAAGTCCTTTGCTCTTACGATGCATAATTATGCAAATGGGATAGACGATAGTTTAGTGGAAAAGAGAAAAACTAAAAATAAAAGCATCTCCACTACAGAGACTTTATCCACCGATGTTGTGGATAAAAAAGTACTCAAAAAGATTCTCTTAAAACAAGTCGAAGAAGTAGGAAGAGATTTACGACGCCAAGAATTTTATGCCTCGACTATTGCTGTAATTCTTAGAACAAATAACTTTGTTGATTATACGCACCAAATAAAACTCAAAAATCCTACTAATGTGAGCGAAGAGATATATCGTACGGTGTGCCAGTTACTAGATCAGTCGTATCGTGGCGAACCGATTCGTTTAATTGGTGTTCGTCTAGCGGATTTTACGAAGGAAAAAATAAACCAAGTCTCGTTTTTTGAGCAACCGAAAGATATCAATAACGAGAAAGTACAACAAACGCTGGATAGAATCAAAGACAAATATGGTTCTGGTAGTATTATCCCTGCTAGTCTTTTGGCCGAAGAAAAAAATATTGACAAATAAAGCCTTTTGTAATATTATAGTAAGCCACAAAGGAGGAGTTGGCATGACTTACCAAGACTATATTAATCGTACCGAACAATATAAAAGGGATATCACCGCTTTAGAAAGAAAGTTACAATTATTAGATAAAGATTTAAAAGATTACAATCAGAAAAAAGAAGATGAAAAGGACAACTATGGAAACGATATCGATCGTTTAATAAAATTCAAACGAATGAGTAAATGGGCTATTGCAATGACAATTATTGCACTTATAGCAACGACTATTTCATTGGGAGTAAATCTCTTCCAAGACAGTATTTTTACATTCCTTGAACAAAATTTTGCAATCTATGCTACAGATGCCTTTTTAGGCGGTATTTCTTTGTGTAGTACTGTAGTAGCAGTAGCATCTTTCTTGACTGTTCCTATTTTTAGTACTATATCGCACTTATCTAAGAAAGATAATCAATTAAAAGGAACAAAAGGTAGAGAAATGGTCGATCATATTGGTGAAATGCAACAAGAAATAGATAAAACCAATATTGAGAAAGCCCAAGCAAGAGATGAGGTAAAAAAACAACTTGATGCCAAAAGAAATGAATATCAATTACTTTCTAATGCCTATCGTATTATGTATGAAAAAGCCCTTGAAAGATTACATGCCACTATGGATATTCCAGATGTCGAAACTTTGGCCAAGGAAGAATCTCCTAAAGTTGTTCCTAGTCAAATCAATCCAACCCCAAGACAAACACCTAAAGTACGCGTAAAGCTATATCCTAGTAGATAACATAAGGAGGATGAAATGATGTCACAACAATTATCCCCAAAAGTAATGGATGCACTTGCTGAACTTAATCAAATGGCTATGCCTCCTAAAGTTCAAGAAGCCTTTGACATTCTAACTGAGGAAGTTGCTTGGCAAGAAAGCCCAATATACCTTCAAGAACAAGAAGTTCTTGCTAAAGCCCCAGCAAACTGTAATCTTGATAGGAACATTTGGCGAGATTATGTTTCAGAATATCAAGGACTCATGGAGTTCTACAAGCAAGTTATCGCTTTTGAAAAAAACGAACGTAAAAAGTATCTTAGGGCCTTAAGAGCGGAGATTCTAGCCCAAGTTGCAGAGGCTGAACCGGGAAGTTTAGTTTCAACATTTAGCAAAGAATATCATAAAGCTCTTGTAACTATGCAATGCATGACTGGAAAAGATTTCTTATATCCAGAACTTTATCCAGATCATGGTTATCCTATAACTGATCAACAAAAGATGGATGTTTTAGAAGCAAGTAGTATTAGAAGAACTAGGGAATACCTTTGTCAAAATAGATATTTAAGAGTTCGTCCTATGAAGAACCTTAACACCAAAAACCCACTTGAAATCTTTGAAGTAACTGAAAAAGGTAAAACTTACATTAAAAATAGACGTGGAAAAATTTAAGCGAGGAACACTCCTTGCTTTTTTCTATGTCAACTAGCCGAAAAATTTCTCAAAAAAATAACAAAAAAAGACTTGTCAAATAAGAAAAACCTATGTTATAATCAATTTCGTGTGGCTGCTTAGATGTGGGAGGTTGTCGATACGCCAGGATAAGTTGTTCGAATGTATCGGGTTATTCACACGGAGCAAGTCTATACTAGATATAGGCGAAGGGAGGATTTAAAATGTCAAAAGAAAAAGTCCGTATCAGATTAAAGAGTTATGAACACGGAATGTTAGATAATGCCGCAACAAAAATCGTAGAAACTGTTAAAAGATCAGGAGGAGAGATCAGTGGTCCAGTACCGCTTCCAACTGAAATCGAAAAATATACGATTTTAAGAGCTGTACACAAAGACAAAGATTCACGTGAACAATTCGAAATGCGTACACACAAGAGACTTATTGATATCAAAAATCCAAGCAAGGAAACAATTGAGGCTTTAACTCATTTGGATTTACCAAGCGGTGTTGATATTGAAATCAAACTATAAGAAAAATTATTAGGAGGAAAAGAAAATGAAAGGAATCTTAGGTAAAAAAATAGGAATGACTCAAGTTTTTGCTAAGAATGGTAAATTAATTCCTGTTACTGTTATCGAAGTTGAACCTAACGTCGTTACCCAAATTAAAACGATGGAAACAGATGGTTACGAAGCTATCCAATTAGGAACTGATACAGTAAGAGAAAGCTTAAGCAACAAACCAAAGATGGGCCATACAAAGAAAGCGAATACAGAACCTAAGCGCTTCTTAAGAGAAATTAGGGGAGTAAACGTAAATGATTACACGCTAGGCCAAGTCCTAGATGCCAGCGTCTTCAAAGAAGGAGAAATGGTCGATGTAACTGGAACTAGTAAAGGTAAAGGTTACCAAGGTGTTATCAAACGTTGGAATCAAACGAGAGGTCCAATGGGACACGGTTCACAATACCATAGAGGTGTTGGATCAATGGGTACCCTATTACCAATGCACGTATTAAAAGGTAAAAATTTACCAGGACATATGGGTAATCAAGCAAGAACGGTTCAAAATTTACAAGTAGTGTCTGTCGACTTAGAGAACAACGTTATCTTAATTAAAGGTAATGTTCCAGGTCCAAAGAAATCTTTAGTAATCATCCGTACAGCTGTTAAGAACAAAGATGTCGTAAAGCCAGTTGATGAATTAATGGTTTACGAAGTTGAAACTCCAGCAAATGAAGAAGCAAGCGAAGAAGTTACGGAAGAAGTAACTGAAGAAGTAGAAGAGACTACCGAAACTATAGAAGATGCACCTAGCGAAGCACAAGAAGAATCATCACAAGAAGTGACGGAATAACAAACTATAACGGAATTGTGATGAAAGGAGGAAATAATAATGGAAAAGGTAAAACTTTTAAACACGAAGTGTGAAGAACTCAAAGATATTAAATTAGAAGAAACCGTATTCGGAATCGAACCGAATGATAAAGTTTTATACGATGCCGTTATCTTAGCAAGAGCATCGTTAAGACAAGGAACCCATAGTACAAAAAATAGAAGTGAAGTTAGCGGCGGAGGAAGAAAACCATGGCGTCAAAAAGGAACTGGTAATGCTCGTCAAGGATCAATCCGTGCTGTTCAATGGGTAGGTGGAGGAAGATATGGAACTCCCGTACCAAGAGATTATAGTAAAAGGCAAAATCGTAAAGAACATCGTCTTGCTTTAAAGACTGCCCTTACGACTATTGCTAATGAAAAAAGACTTATCGTCTTAGACGAATTAAAATTAAAATCAGTTAAAACTAAAGATGTTGTAGCCATCTTAAAGAACTTAAAAATCGAAGACAAGAAAGACTTAATTGTCGTTTCCGAAATGGATGAACAAGTACTTCTTGCCACTCGTAACTTACAAAACGTAATGCTTATGGAACCTAGTGAAATCAATTCACTTGACTTAGTTGCTTGCGACTACTTAGTTATAACTGAAGAAGCACTTAAACAAGTTGAGGAGGTGCTTAAATAATGGATACTAAGTACTTAGAGATTATCAAAGCACCAGTAATCACTGAAAAAAGTGGTGCTGCCGTTCAAAACAACGGAACATATACCTTTAAAGTAGATGTTAGAGCAAACAAAACAGAAATCAAAGCTGCTGTTGAAAAATTATTCAAGGTTAAAGTTAAAAGTGTTCGCACTATTAACGTAAAACCAAAGAAAAAGAGAGTTGGACGTTACACTGGCTTAACGAATCGCACAAAGAAAGCGATCGTTACCTTAGTTGACGGACAATCTATTGATCTATAGAAGGAGGGTTAAATATGGCAATTATAGTAAAGAAACCAAATACTCCTGGTCAAAGAGGAATGACTGTTTTAGATTATTCTGATCTAACAAAGAAAAAACCTGAAAAAAGTCTTACTGAAACACGCAAGAAAAATGCTGGACGTAACAATCAAGGAAGAATTACGGTAAGACATCAAGGGGGAGCTGTTAAACGTAAATATCGTCTTATCGATTTCAAACGTAATAAGAAAGATATCCCCGGAAAAGTAGCAAGTATCGAGTACGATCCAAATAGAACTGCTAATATCGCTTTAATCAACTATCGCGATGGTGAAAAGAGATACATCTTAGCTCCTAAGAACTTAAATGTTGGAGATGTTATCGTAAGCGGTGAAAACGTAGACATTAAAGTAGGAAATGCTCTACCAATCATGAATATTCCAGTTGGTACCGTTATCCACAATATCGAACTTCGTCCTGGTAAAGGAGGAGAACTTGCAAGAAGTGCTGGAACTTCCGCTCAAATCTTAGGAAGAGAAGGAAACTATGTAATGGTTCGTCTTTCATCAGGAGAACAAAGAAAAGTATTAGGAACTTGTATGGCAACCGTTGGTGAAGTTGGTAATGAAGATTACGAACTAGTAAACATCGGTAAAGCAGGTCGCGTTCGTCATATGGGTATTCGTCCTACAGTTCGTGGATCAGTTATGAACCCTAACGACCACCCACATGGTGGTGGAGAAGGACGTGCACCAGTTGGACGTAAGACACCGGTTACTCCTTGGGGTAAACCTGCACTTGGATATAAGACACGTAATAACAAGATGTCTGATAAATTTATCGTACGTCGTAGAAATAGTAAATAGGAAAGGATGAAGAAACATGGCTAGAAGTTTAAAAAAGAAACCTTATGTATTTGACCGTTTATTAAATAAGGTAAAAGAGTTAAACAAATCAGGTAAAAAAGAAGTTATTAAAACATGGTCACGTCGCTCAACCATCTATCCTGACTTTATCGGACATACATTCGCCGTACATAACGGAAAAGAATTTATTCCGGTTTATGTAACAGAAGATATGGTTGGACACAAATTAGGTGAATTTGCATTAACCCGTAAATTTGGTGGACATGGCGAAAATAAAGCTTAAAAATTAGGAGGAAATGAAAATGGAAGCAAGAGCAATTGCTAAAACACTTCGTATTTCACCTATTAAAGCCCGCCTTGTCGTGGATTTAATTCGTGGAAAAAATGTAAGTGAAGCTAAAGTTATTTTAAACAATATGAACAAAAAACCAACGCGTCTTGTTAAGAAAGTGTTAGATTCTGCTACTGCTAATGCCGTTAACAATAATGGAGCAGATGAAAATGCACTCTACGTTAAAGAAGCAAGAGTAGACGCAGGTCCAGTAATGAAAAGAGGAATGTTCGATTCCCGTGGACGTATTGGACATAAAGATAAGAGAACTAGTCACATCGTTATTACGGTTGCTAGTAGAGACTAAAGGAGGAACAAAAGATGGGTCAAAAAGTTAATCCGAATGGAATGCGACTCGGAATCAATAAAACTTGGGAATCTCGTTGGTATGCTGGCAAAAAAGATTTCAAAAAGTATTTAAACAATGATGTTAAAATTCGTGACTTCTTTACTAAAAACATGAAAGACGCGGGAATTGCCAAAGTTGAAATTGAAAGAAACAACAATAGAACGGAAGTAATCGTTCATACATCTAAGCCAGGAATTATCATTGGCCGTGGTGGTGAAGAAATCGAAAAATTAAAGAAACGTATCGGCAAAGAAGTTGCAGAAGACATTCAAATTTCGATTGTCGATATTAAGAAACCAGATTTAAACGCACAGATAGTTGCTGATTCGATTGCTAATCAAATCGAAAATAGAGCATCTTTCAGAATGGCACAAAAACGTGCAATTCGTAATGCTATGAAGGCTGGCGCTAAAGGAATTAAAACTGTCGTATCTGGAAGATTAAACGGAGCTGACATTGCCCGTAGTGAAGGATATTCTGAAGGAACCACTCCATTACATACTTTAAGAGCTGACATCGATTATGCAACGAGTGAAGCTGATACTACATACGGAAAAATTGGTGTAAAGGTATGGATTTACAAAGGAGAAATTCTTCCAAGTAAAAAGGCTAAAGGAGGTAATTAAGATGTTATTACCATCGAGAACAAAATATCGTCGTGTTCATCGTTTGCCTTATGAAGGTCATTCGAAAGGAAATACGAAATTAGATAAAGGTGACTTTGGTCTAGTAGCTAAAGAAGGTGCCTGGATCACAGCCAATCAAATCGAAGCAGCCCGTGTAGCCATGACTCGTTACATGAAACGTGGAGGAAAAGTTTGGATCAATATTTTCCCTCACATGCCAATTACCAAAAAGCCAGTAGGTACTCGTCAAGGTAAAGGTAAAGGTAACGTTGAAGCTTGGGTTGCTGTTGTCAAAGAAGGAAAAATTTTGTTTGAAATTGCGGATGTCGATGAAGCAACCGCTCGTGAAGCATTAAGACTTGCTGCACACAAACTACCAATTCAAACAAAGTTTATCTCAAGAGAATCTGAAAATGGTGGTGAAAAAAATGAAGGTTAATGAAATTAGAGAACTAACCACTGAAGAAATCAAACAAAAGTTGAAAGAATCAAAAGAAGAATTATTCAATTTGCGTTTCCAACAAGCAACGGGTAATCTAGAAAAACCTTCAAGAATAAGAGAGTTAAGACACACAGTCGCAAGAATGAAAACAGTTCTTCGCGAACGTGAGTTAAACGAAAAGTAGGAGGGGCAAAATGGAAAAAAGAGAAGCACGTAACCTTGTTGGAAAGGTTGTAAGTGATAAAGGAAACAAAACCGTTACCGTTTTAGTTGAAACTTATAAAAAAGATCCTAAATATGGTAAACGTGTACGTTATTCAAAGAAATATGCTGCACATGACGAAACGAATAAAGCCAAAACTGGAGATGTTGTTCGTATCGTTGAAACTAAACCAATTTCAAAGACGAAACATTTCTATGTAGCCGAAATTGTCAAAGAAGCAGTTATTATCTAATTAGGTGAAGGAGGATAAATTATGTTACAGACAGAAAGCCGTTTAAAAGTAGCTGATAACTCTGGGGCTAAAGAACTCTTAGTTGTTCGTGTCCTAGGTGGTAGCAAAAGAAAATATGGTAACATCGGTGATGTTGTCGTTGGAACAGTTAAGAAAGCCACACCTAATGGAACAGTTAAAAAAGGAAAAGTGGTAAAAGCCGTTATTGTAAGAAGCGTTCAAGGTATTAAACGTGAAGACGGTAGTTACATTAAGTTCGATGACAATGCATGCGTTATCATAAGAGACGATAAGAGTCCAGTTGGAACTCGTATCTTCGGACCTGTAGCACGTGAACTTCGTGATGCAGACTATATGAAAATAGTATCTTTGGCTAAAGAAGTGCTATAAGGGAGGATATTATGAATCTTAAAGTAGGAGACAAAGTTAGAGTAATCGCTGGGTCGAGTAAAGGTAAAGAAGGTAAAATAATTAAAACCTTAAGTAAAGAAAATAAAGTAATTGTTGAAGGTGCTAATATTGTTAAGAAACACATGAAAGGTAATGGCCAAGTAAGTGGAGGTATTCAAGAAGTATCTCATCCAATCCATGCCTCTAATGTAAAATTACTTGATTCGAAAGATAAAAAAGACGCGCGCCCCGCAAAAAAAGAAGAAAAAGAAACCAAGAAAACGACCAAGAGCACAAAAAAATCAAGTGCTAAGTCGAACTAGTTGGAAGGAGGGTAATTTATGAACCGCCTAAAAGAAAAATACTTGAAAGAAATTATTCCAAGTTTAACAAAAAAACATGGTTATAAAACCGTAATGGAAGTTCCAAAACTAGAGAAGATTGTTATCAATATGGGAGTAGGAGATGCAACTCAAAACTCTAAACTTATTGAAGCAGCGGCAAAAGATCTCGAAGTTATTTCAGGACAACATCCAGTTATTACCAAAGCAAAGAAATCTATTGCTGGATTTAAGGTAAGAGAAGGTCAATCGATTGGTTGCAAAGTAACTCTACGTGGAGAAAACATGTACAACTTCATGGATAAGTTATTTTCAATCGGACTTCCTCGCGTAAGAGATTTCCGTGGAGTAAGTCCAAGAGCGTTCGATGGTAGAGGAAATTACACTTTAGGTATTAAAGAACAATTAATTTTCTCAGAGATCGAATTCGATAATGTCGTTAAAGTACGTGGTATGGATATCGTATTCGTAACTAGTGCTAAGACTAACGAAGAAGCTTACGATTTGTTAAGCGAATTAGGAATGCCTTTCAGAAAGTAAGGGAGGATAATTTATGGCAAAGAAAAGTATGATTGTAAAAGCTAATCGTCCAAAGAAATTTAAAGTACGTGAATATACGCGTTGCCAAAGATGTGGACGACCACACGCCGTAATGAGTAAATTTGGTGTATGCCGTATTTGTTTTAGAGAGTTAGCGTATAAAGGACAAATACCAGGTGTTAAGAAATCAAGCTGGTAATTTGGGAAGGAGGAAAATAAAATGGCTGTAGTAACCGATACCATCGCAGATATGCTTACGAGAATCCGTAATGCTAATCAAATGCGATACAAAGAAGTAAATGTTCCTGCTTCTAAATTAAAACTAGAACTTGCTAAGATTTTAAAAGAAGAGGGATTTATTGAAGATTACAAGTTAGAAAAAGATAATGCGCAAGGCACGATTCTTTTAACACTTAAATATGGACACAATAAAGAAAGAGTAATTACAGGATTAAAACGTATTTCTAAACCAGGTCTTCGTGTTTATGCAAAGAAAGAAGAAGTACCTAAAGTATTAAATGGTTTAGGAATTGCTATTATTTCAACCTCTAAAGGCATTATGACCGACAAAGAGGCAAGACGCCAAAATCTTGGTGGCGAAGTATTAGCCTATATTTGGTAATTAAAAATAATAAGGAGGTGTCAATATGAGTCGTATTGGTAATAGAAAACTAGTAATACCAGAAGGCGTTACTGTAGATGTAAATGACGATGTTGTAACAGTTAAAGGACCAAAAGGTGAACTTAAGACAGCATTAACTAACAAAGATATTACCGTTAATGTAGACGGAAACGAAATACATGTAAAAAGAAGTAACGATGAAATTAAAACGAGATCTATGCATGGAACCGTTAATGCCAACATCAATAACATGATCGAAGGTGTTACTAAAGGATACGAAAAAGCCCTTGAAATCATCGGTGTTGGATATCGTTTTAACTTAAAGGGAAACACTCTAGTTATCAATGCAGGATTTTCTCATCCTGTCGAACTAGCAATCCCTGAAGGAATTAAAGTTGAGTCCCCAAGTAATACAGAAATTACCATTAAGGGAATCGATAAAATTAAAGTTGGAGAATTCGCTGCCAATGTAAGAAAGGTTAAACAACCTGAACCTTACAAAGGAAAAGGAATTCGTTATAAAGACGAACAAGTTCGTCGTAAAGAAGGAAAGAAAGCTGCTTAATCAAAGTAGTAGAATAAGTAAGAAGGGAGAATTTACTTATGATTAAAAAAGAATCACGCAACCAAATGCGTCTTACGCGTCATGAGCGTGTTCGTGAGACAGTTAAAGGAACAGCTACTAAACCAAGATTAAATGTGTTCCGTTCTAACAAAAATATCACAGCACAAATTATCGATGACGAAACAGGTACTACTTTAGTAAGTGCTTCAAGTATGGAATTAAACCTTAAAAATGGTGGAAACAAAGAAGCCGCAGCTAAAGTAGGAGAAAAAATCGCTGACAAAGCTATCAAGGCTGGCATTAAATCAGTGGTATTTGATAGAGGAGGATACCTTTATCATGGACGTGTAGCAAGTCTTGCAGAGGCTGCACGTAATAAAGGATTAGAATTCTAATAGGAGGGTATTATGCAAAAGAAAAACATGGACCCAAAGAAACAAGAAAAGCAATTTGAAGAACAAGTTGTCGAAATCAAAGCCGTAACGAAAGTAACGACTGGAGGACGTCAACGTAGATTCTCGGCTACTGTTGTTGTTGGGGATAGACATGGTCAAGTTGGCTTAGGTATCGGAAAAGCTGCCGAAGTACCAGATGCCATTAAAAAAGCAATTCAAGCTGCAACTAAAAATGTAGTTAAAATACCGCTCGTAGATGATAGAACGATCGCTCATGAAGCAATCGGTACTAGTGGAGCTGCTAAGGTTATGTTAAAACCGGCTTATCCTGGTACTGGAGTTATCGCTGGTGGAGCAGTCAGAGCTATTCTCGAGTTAGCGGGAATCCACGATATTCTTTCTAAATCACTTGGTTCAAGAACTAAACTAAACATGGCAACTGCTACAATTAATGCACTAAAATCAACACATACAATCGATGAAGTAGCAAATCTAAGAGGAAAGACAAAAGAGGAGATTTTAGGATAATGAAGTTACATGAATTAAAGAAAAATGAAGGAGCAACGTTCAAGGCTAAAAGAGTTGGACGTGGTTCTGGAAGTGGTTTAGGAAAGACAAGTGGAAAAGGTCATAAAGGACAAAACGCTCGTAGTGGTGGAGGAGTAAATCCTGTTTTCGAAGGAGGACAATTACCACTATATAGACGTTTACCAAAAAGAGGATTTAGTAATGCTAAATTCAAACTCACTTATGCTGTAGTTAATTTAAGTGATTTAAACGTATTCGATGATAAGACCGTTGTAACTCCTGCACTCTTAAAAGAGAAAGGTCTTGTCAATAAAGAATTAGCAGGAATTAAAGTATTAGGTAATGGAGAATTAACAAAGAAACTTACTATTCAAGCAAACAAATTCTCGAGTAGTGCCTTAGAAAAAATAGAAAAGTCAGGTAGCAAAGCTGAGGTGATCTAAGATGTTTCAGACTATGAAACAAATTTTTGCCCCAACGAACAAAGACTTACGTAAGAGAATTTGGTTCACGTTAGGAGCATTATTGATTTTCATCGTAGGTACGTCTATTCAAGTACCCGGCACACCTAAGATCGATACCAACCTAGGTTTTCTAGAATTAGTAAACGTTATGGGTGGTGGAGCCTTTAAACAATTTTCTATTTTTGCTCTAGGTGTTATGCCGTACATTACTGCGACGATCATCATGCAATTATTACAGATGGATATCGTTCCTTATTTTAGCGAACTTGCTGATCAAGGACCGGTAGGTCGTCAAAAAATTAATCAAATAAGCCGTTATATGGGTATTGCTTTTGCTTTTATCGAAGGATTTGCTTTTGCTTATGCCTTCATGGGTAAGACTGCGTCGACTTTCGATTACTTGTATGTTGCGACAGTTCTTACAGCAGGTACTGCCTTCACTCTATGGTTAGGAGATCAAATTACGCAAAAAGGGATTGGTAATGGTATTTCCCTAATTATCATGGCTGGAATTATTGCCACTCTTCCGCAAATGTTTATCGATGCATTCATGGGATTGGTTCTAAATTCTAGTATCAATAA
Source organism: uncultured Bacilli bacterium (assembly GCA_947591175.1). Lineage (GTDB taxonomy): Bacteria > Bacillota_I > Bacilli_A > RF39 > UBA660 > Faecenecus. The sequence continues at coordinate 17,864 of CANQDB010000004.1, read as the reverse complement.
TATTTTAGGAATCGCTTTATTTATTGCTTTCGTAATCGTTTATTTCTTAATTATTATCGGTGTTATTTGGGTTCAGGAAGCCGATCGTAAAATTCCTGTGCAATATGCTAACAAATCGACAAGTGCGTTTGGTGGACAACAGAGTTACATGCCAATTAAGATTAATTCGGCAGGAGTAGTTCCCGTTATCTTTGCTTCAACCTTCTTATCGATTCCAGCCGCAATTGCCCAATTTATCAACAACGAAGGATTCACAAATTTCGTTAACAGTTATTTATCTTATACGACTCCAGTAGGATTCCTTATCTACGTTGTTTTGATTTTCTTCTTCGGTTATTTCTATACGTTCATTCAAATGAAACCTGATGAACTAGCCAAGAACTTACAAAATAATGGTGGCTATATTCCTGGTGTTCGTCCTGGTAAAGATACTGAAGATTATGTAAGTAAGGTCCTTACGAGATTAACTGTTGTCGGTTCTATCTTCTTAATTATTCTAGCCGTTTTACCTATTTTATTTTCAGCAGGTATGGGCTTAATCGATGGAATCGAATTATCTTCACAAGTAACTCTTGGAGGAACAGGACTCTTAATCGTTGTAGGAGTTGCCCTTGAAACTTACAAACAACTAGAGGGAAGCCTAGTCAGTAGAAGTTACAAGAAAGGGTACGCAAGAAGATGAATGTAATTCTATTAGCACCCCCTGCCGCAGGCAAGGGTACCCAAGCCGAAATATTAAAAAATGCTTATCACTTAGCCCATATTTCAACTGGTGACTTACTAAGAGAAGCCACTAAACAAGAAGACGAATTAGGGAAACAAATAAGAGAGACCATCGCTCAAGGAAAGTTTGTATCAGACGATATCATGTACGAGATTTTAAAAAGAAGATTAGAAACACTTAACCCTAACGAAGGCTTTATCTTAGATGGTTTTCCACGAAATGTCGAACAAGCTGAAGAATACGAACACATTTTAGAAGATTTAGGTTTAAAATTAGGCTATGTCTTCTATCTTGAAGCCCCTAAAGAATTACTAGAACAAAGAATTACCGGTCGGAGGCTTTGTAAGGACTGTGGAGCAATCTATAACGTCAACATCGACGAAGCCAAACCAAAGATAATAGGTATATGTAATAAATGTGGTGGCCATCTTTATCAAAGAGAAGATGATAATCCAACTTCTTTTAAGACGAGGTATGAAACATACTTAGAAAAGACTCAACCGTTAATTGATTACTATCAACAAAAAGGTAATCTCTATACGATTGATGCTTCACACGATAAAGAGTATACCTTCCAAAAGATAAAAACTATTTTAGATCGTGAGATGAAATAAATGATTACGATTAAAAGTCCTAGAGAAATCGAACTTTTAAAAATAGCTGGTAACATCGTTTATAAAACTCATCAATATCTAAAGCCTTACGTTAAAGAAGGAATTACGACTAAAGAATTAGATCGCCTTGCGGAAGACTTTATTCGTTCACAAGGAGCAACCCCTTCTTTCAAAGGTTACGAAGGTTTTCCGGCTACACTTTGTACGAGTGTTAATAACGAAGTAGTACATGGAATTCCTAGTAATTACCGCTTAAAAAATGGCGATATTATCTCGATTGATATTGGAGCATGTTATAAAGGTTACCATGGTGACTCCGCATGGACTTATGCCGTCGGAGACATCAGCAAGGAAAAACAATATCTTATGGAACATACTGAAAAAGCTTTGTTTGAAGGCCTTGCTCAAATTAAACCAGGAAACCGCATCGGCGATATCGGACATGCCATTGAAACTTATGCCAAAGCCCATAACTTAGGAGTAGTTAGAGAATTAGTTGGTCACGGTGTTGGAACGAGTGTCCACGAAGATCCTGAAGTTCCAAACTATGGAAAAGCTGGAACTGGGCCATTACTTAGAGAAGGCATGGTAATTGCTGTTGAACCGATGTTAAACTTAGGTAGTAAAGAAATCTATATTTTAGATAATGATTGGACCATCGAAACAGAAGATGGACTCCCTTCGGCACATTTTGAACATACCGTTGTGGTGACCAAAGATGGATACCAAATTTTGACAGGAGCGTGAAGATATGGCTAAAGATGATACCATTGAAGTAGAAGGAAAAGTACTTGAAATCATTCCAGGAGGAAAGTTCAAAGTCGAACTTGCTAACGGACACATTATAGAAGCTCACGTTTCTGGTAAAATCCGAATGAATTACATTCGCATTTTACCGGGTGATGCCGTAACGATAGAATTATCGCCATACGATTTAACACGTGGGCGTATAACCTATAGAAAATAGGAGGGATATTATGAAAGTTAAACCATCAGTAAAACCAATATGCGCAAAATGTAAAGTTATTAAGCGTCATGGAAGAGTAATGGTTATTTGCTCTAATCCAAAACATAAACAAAGACAAGGTTAATAGGAGGTGTAAGATATGGCACGTATTAAAGGTGTAGATATTCCAAACGATAAACAAGTTGGAATTTCCTTAACTTATATTTTTGGAATTGGTCGTAGTTTAGGTAAGAAAATTGCCGAAGACGCTAAAGTAGATCCAATGAAAAAGGTTAAAGACTTAGATAGTGACGAATTAAACCGCATTCGTGATGAAGTTTCTAAACACATGGTAGAAGGAGATTTACGTCGTGAAGTTACTATGAACATCAAGACTAAAATGGAAATCAATTCTTACCAAGGAACACGTCATAAAAAAGGCTTACCTGTAAGAGGTCAAAGAACTAACCGTAATGCAAGAACGCGTAAAGGTAAAGGTAAGACCGTTGCAAATAAGAAGAAGTAATTTAAGTATTCATAAAAAGGAGGTAAGAATATGGCTTACAAATCTAGAAAAAGAAAAGTAAAGAAGAATGTTCCTGAAGGAATCGCACATATCCATTCAACATTTAATAATACGATCACGACGATTACTGACCAAGATGGTAATGCTATCAGTTGGGCATCAAGTGGTGCTTTAGGATTTAAAGGAAGTAAGAAATCTACTCCATTTGCGGCAGGACTTGCTGCTGAACAAGCTGGTAAAGCTGCTTACGACTTAGGTATGCGTAAAGTTGAAGTATATGTTAGAGGATTAGGACCAGGACGTGAAACAGCAATTCGTTCATTACAAACTGCCGGATTAGAAGTAACGGCTATTACAGACGTTACCCCAATCCCACACAATGGTTGTCGTCCACCAAAACGTCCACGTGGATAATAATAAGGAGGGAAGTTTCATGGTACAATTTGAAAAACCAGTCTATAAAATTACAGATTATGTCGAAAGTAATTTTTTCGGAAAATTTGAATTAGAACCATTAGAGAGAGGTTTCGGAACAACTTTAGGAAATGCTTTAAGAAGAGTAATGTTATCATCTCTTCCAGGAAGTGCTATTTCGAGTGTTAAAATCGAAGGTGTTTCGCACGAGTTCCAAACTATCGATGGTGTTGTGGAAGATGTAGCCCTTATCGTTTTAAACTTAAAGGGAATTGTTATTAAGAATCATTCGAACGAACCAAAGACAATTCGTTTAAATGCTACTAAAGAAGGCGTAGTAACTGCTGCCGATATTGAACACGATGCCGATATTGAAATTATGAATCCAGATAAAGAGATTGCCACTCTTGCAAAAGGTGGAAAACTCGTTATGGAAATGAATGTAACTAATGGTCGCGGCTATGTTCGTAGTGAAGAAAATAAAAAGTTATTAGATAATAGAAAAATGGGAACTATTGCAATTGACTCGCTATATTCACCAATCGAACGTGTAGCCTATGAAGTAGAACCTGCTCGTGTAGGTCAAAATGAAAACTACGATCGTTTGATTTTAAATGTCTGGACTAATGGTTCAATGAAACCTGAAGAAGCTGTAGCCCTAGCATCACGTATCTTAATTGAACACTTCGAATTATTGACCGATTTAAGTTCGATTGCTGATATGACTGGTCTTATGATTGAAAAGACTGAAGATCCTAAGACTAAAGCCCTAGAAACAACAATCGAAGACTTAGATTTCTCAGTTCGGGCTTACAACTGCTTAAAGAGAGCCAACATTCATACATTACAAGATTTAGTTAATAAATCAGAAAACGATATGATGAAAATCCGTAATTTAGGAAAGAAATCTCTAAAAGAAGTTTTAGATAAGATTAGAGAACTTGGCCTTACATTACGTGACGAAGACTAAAAGGAAGGAGAAGCGATTAGAATGGCATATAGAAAATTAGGACGAGTAAGTAAACATCGTAAATCTATGTTAGCTAATTTAACAATTGATTTAATTAAGAATGAAAAAATCGAAACTACTGAAACACGTGCTAAAGAAGTTCGTAAGTTCTTAGATAAGATGGTTACTTATGGCAAAAAAGGTGACTTAGTATCGCGTAGAAAGGCAATCGCTTTCCTACATAACGATGCAACTGTAGCTAAGAAAGTATTCGAAGATTTAGCTGTTCGTTATAAAGACCGTAATGGTGGTTATACGAGAATTTTAAAGATGAATGAACGTAAAGGCGACGATGCCTTAATGGTTATCTTAGAATTAGTAAAATAGAACCTCTTGAACATTATCAAAGGTTCTTTTTTGTTGACGTTGAAAAGTATAAACTTTATAATAGTAAGTTATCATGACAACGGAAATGATGTGATTGGATGGAAAAAATTCACTTAACCTTATTAGATGAAAGCCAATTATGGGGAGACAATAGGTTAGAAGTAATAAAAAAATATGGCTCTGAAGCCACGATTACAGATTTTGGTATTCTTACAGGAGGTTATCGTTATTCACACACAATTCATGATGGAATAACTGGATATGGTGAAAAATATCATACGGCAGACTACTGGACAAGAAATATCCATAATACTAATTTGACGAGAAATATTCATCAAATTTATTTGGCAGTAGATTATGAGGGAAATAAGAAATACTATTACGAATTTCAAAATATAGATGTCGGAATTCGTCCTGTTTTATTTTTACCAACAAGTAAGTTAAAAAATATACCTCACCAAGATGATTATGACGAAACAACGCTTTTTTTCTTTGGTGAATATCCAACCTATGTAGCATCTTCTGATATCTCAGAAATATTAAAAGAAAGATATTACCAAAAAGATCTTGAAACTACGAGCAAAACATATACAATTCCAGGACCTAAAGATAGCACTATAGCACTTAAAGAATATATCTTTGAAAATCAGAAATATATTCGTATTATGCATGTCCTTGCAGATAGTTGGCAACACTTATCCGATGATAGTTTGTTAGGTCTTACTCAAACTCATTGGGTTAAAGTTGAACCTATTCCTTGGCTTTACGATGAGAAAACTGGCTTGTTAATATCTAAGCATTCTTTAATAGCAGGTGTTCCTTTTACTAAGGAAGAAGTTAAAACTTTTGAAGAAACAAGTATATATCACTTTTTAAATGATTGTTTAGCCCCGGAACTAATTTCTTCGAGTGAGCCATTTACGACATCCATTTTAGATAAAGATTTAGAACTTCAAAAGTTTATGTTAAAAAAGAGATAAATAATTTTATAATAATAAGTCATTATGACTATAGAAATGATGTGATTAGATGGAAAAAATTCACTTAACCTTATTAGATGAAAGCCAACTATGGGGAGACAATAGATTGGAAGTAATAAAAAGATATGGCGTTCAAGCCTCGATTACGGATTTTGGAGTCTTAACGGGAGGATATCGCTCTTCCTACCTCATTCATGACGGCAAAGCTGAAAGTAGTGAGATAAATTATGCGGCAGCCTATTGGGCAAAAACGATTAATTATGCTAAACATGCTTTAGTGATTCATTATTCTGGCGGTAGAAGTTTTTATGACTATATTTATGATAGAGATATAGGAGTTCGACCAGTTTTACATTTACCAACAGAAAAGCTAGTAAATTTACCCCAACAAGTTGACTATGAACAAATACCAGTTTTCTTCTTTGGCGAATATCCAACCTATGTAGCCGATGAAAGTATTGCTCAAAAATTAGACGAAAGTCATTCCCAACAAAATCTTGAAACGACTTTCAAAACTTATACGATTCCTTATCTTAAAAATAAAACTAAAATTCTTAAAGAATACATCTATGAAGGTCAAAAGTTTGTTCATATCGAACCTGTTCTAATAGCTGATAGTTGGCAACAATTATCTGATAGTAACTATATTGCTCCTAGAAAACCACACTGGGTTAAAGTCGAACCTATTCCCTGGCTCTATGATGAGGAAAGTGACTTGTTAATATCAAAACACTCTTTAATAGCAAGTATTCCCTTTGCTAAAGAAGAAGTTACAACTTTTGAAGAAACTAACATGTATAACTATTTAAATAACTGTCTAGCCAAAGAGATACTTTCTTCTAGCAAACCACCTAAGATATCCATCTTAGATCGAGATCCAGAACTTCAAAAACTTATGTTAAAAAAGAGATAACGTGAATTCTTTGACTTTGCAAGAAAATAATGGTACACTACCAAACAAGTAGGTCCGAAAGGAGAAATAAAAATGAAAACAATCAATATAAATACCAAAAATATAGGTGATATTCCAGCCCAAGAATCAATTATCTTAAATGGAATGGCTGGTAATGAAAATTGCACAGTTACCTATAATGGCGAAATTATTATCGAAGGATTACAATTACTCGAACGCACCGTGACAGTTAAAGGAGAGGAAATAACTGTCGGAAAATTATTTGATACTAAAGATGGTGCATTGGAATTATGTGCTCGTGAAATATATTTTCCAAGACTTAGTTACCCTGATTTAGAAGTTTCTTTATTAGGTTTTGGTGAATATAGAGAAAACTATAATTTAAAAGACCTATTTGGTACCTATTTTTGTTTCGATGAAGTTAGTAATACATATCTTCGTAAAGACTTCATAAAAAAAGAAACACCTAAACAATATGTCAAGCACTAAGTAAAGTAAAGAGGTTAAATAATCCAACCTCTTTTTTTCATGCTATAATCATCTTAAGGTAGGAGAAGTATATGAGTAAAAGAATAAGTCGAAAGAAAAGAAAAAGGAAAACTATAATTATAGTAATAATAGTTGGACTTGTTTTGGGCTTATTTCTTTATTTGGCTTTTGGTAAAAATGGCTTAAAGTTCTTCTCAAATGATAACCAAGAAGCATTTGTTGAAGAAGAAACACCTGAACCTACTCCTACACCGCGGCCTAAATTAAAAATTGTCGATGAAGATAGTAATACTCGTCCTTTTGCTGTAATGATCGATAACAATGTAGGAAACGATAAACATGCCGGGCTTTTAGATTCCTTTGTTACTTACGAAATTATCGTCGAAGGTGGGCTATCTAGGATTATGGCAGTTTTCAAAGATACGGATACTAAACTTATCGGTCCTGTTCGTAGTTCTAGACACTATTTCCTAGATTACGCTTTAGAAAATGGCGCCATCTATGCTCATTATGGTTGGAGTACTTTTGCGGAAACTGATATAAGAAACCTCAAAGTAAATAATATTAATGGTATGACTAATGGAGGAAACGCTTATTGGCGAGATAAAACAATTGCTTCGCCTCATAATGTGTTTACTTCGATTGAAAACTTGAAAACCCAAGCCGAAAAATTAGGTTACTCTCTAACCGGTGACCAAGGTCTTGTCTTTAAATATAGCCCTGAACCTATATCTATTGCAGAGAAAGAGGGAGCAACACCTGCTAACGAAATAATAACTAAATATCAATCACGTCAAACTAGAAGCTATACCTATGATTCTACTAACGAAGTATACTTACGTAATATGAATGGCAAACCGCATATCGATAAGGAAAGTAAAACTCAACTAAGTTATAAAAATGTAATTGTTATGCAAGTTGAAAACTATACCCTTGATAGTGAAGATCACCAAGATATTAGAAATATTAAATCTGGAAATGGTTATTTCTTAACAAATGGTTACAGTGTTCCAATTAATTGGACTAAATCATCAAGAGCTGGAAAAACTACATATCGTTACACCGACGGAAGTGAACTTATCTTAAACGATGGTCGTACTTTCGTCCAAATTGTTCCTCTTAATCAACCCGTTACTATCAACGAATAAAAAAAGAAAAGGCTAGTCATAGTCTTTTTATTTTGATATACTTATTTTATGGGTGGTGGTCGTATGAAAGCACTTATTACTGGAGCCTCTTCTGGCATTGGTAGAGCGATGGCTCGCTATTTAGGAAGCCAAGGACACGAACTTATTTTAGTATCTCGTGATAAAGAAAAACTCGAAGAACTCCAAAAGGAATTGAAGACCAGAACCACCATTATTGTCATGGACTTAACGATTACCAGTAATGTTAAATCACTCTATGTTATGTGTAAGAACGAAAACATCGATATCTTAATTAATAACGCGGGCTTTGGGCTTTGCGGAAAGTTTACGGAAACTGATTTAAATCGCGAACTTGAAATGCTCGAACTAAATATAAAAGCCGTGCATATTTTAACTAAACAATTTGCTAAGGATATGAGTCGCCGTAACAAAGGTTACATTTTAAATGTTGCTTCTTCGGCAGGCTTCTACCCAGGTCCTTTAATGGCTACATATTATGCTACTAAAGCCTATGTTTTACGATTAACAGAAGCAATTTACTATGAATTAAAGAAAGATAAATCTAAAGTAGTAGTTTCATGTCTTTGCCCAGGACCTGTGGATACTAATTTCAACAATGTTGCGAACGTTCACTTTTCGGTTAAACCGATGAACTGTGATAAAGTTGCCAAATATGCTATCGATAAAATGTTAAAGAAGCATAAACTAGTAATAATCCCAGGTGTTAAGATGAAATTAGCCCATTTCTTTGGTCACTTCGTAAGTGATAAGACCTTAATGCGTTTTGCATATCGGATTCAAGCCAAAAAACTTCAGTAAAAAAATTAAAATGACGAACAGATAGGAGAGTCAAAATGGAAAAATATCGTTATTTAATTATACCAGTGGTAAGTGTTGTTCTTGCCCAGCTTTTAAAATTTACTTTAGAAACAATCAAATATAGAAAGTTAGATTGGAGTCGTCTTTTCAATGGTAATGGGGGTATGCCTAGTTCGCATACGGCTTTCACCTTTTCGCTAGCCGTGGCCATCGGTTTAGGAGAAGGATTTTCATCGGCAGTCTTTGCTGTCAGTTTGATTCTATCTTGCATTGTTGCCTATGACTCGATGGGTCTCAGGATGGAAAGTGGCAAACAAGCTGTTGCTATCAACTACTTGTTAGAAAAGACTTTTACTAAAAAAGAAGAACAAAAGATTAAAAAACTGCAAGAAAAATTAGGACATAAACCACTAGAGGTAGTCGCGGGAGCCATCTTTGGGGCTATAGTTTCGTATCTTTTAATGTTGGTTTTATAAAATATTATTTAGGGGGGAATTAAAAATGAATGAAAAAATATTAGATGAATTGGCTAGCTTAGTGTTAGAACAAAAACTAGATATCGAGAAGTATCCGAAATTAAAACAAGCTATGGAAGATTATGCATATGAGGAATACGAAAAGACCTTAAACAAATATGAAGTTCCATCTATCTCTACCAAAGAAGATTTGGATACCACTATTGTCGATGGCTATTTTCAAACTCACTATTTTCAAAGTTTAGGTCAAGAATGGAGACCTTTAGGCTATTTACCTACCAAATATCAAGAAGATGAAAACCAAGGATTAATAGATTTTTTAAAGCCATATAGTTTTGTAAGTGACGAAGAAAAAGAACAGTTTAATGAAACTCTTAAGAATCAAGCGCTCTACATTCTAGCGTATGAAAAAGAAGGAACAATTGAAGATATATGGCAAGAAGCCTATCTTAGAACGATGTTAATTACGGGAAAAGACTGGATAACTGATTGTCAAGATATCAACCAAACATATTGGAAGTACGATGGCATGCTTGTTTACCACCAAGAAGTTTATGACATGAAAATAAATGGAAGCGCAGAAGCCCTAACAAGAAACGGTCTTTGTACTTTACAAGGAGATAATGGCATCAAGAGAACTGCTAGCTTAACTTACGAAGGAAGAAAGTACGTATATCAACTAACTAAAAATAATAAATAGGTAATTAGAGCACTAAATTTGCTCTTTTCTTTTGCTAAGACGACAAAAAAAGATTGAGTCTCGCATATCTTTTGAGTATAATAGTAAGACAAGAAAAAGGTGTTAGGAATGAAAGATATAATTCGTATACGTAATTTAGATTATGCTTATTCCAAAGAGAAAGTCTTCTCTTCTTTTTCGATGAACATCAAAGAAGGTAGTTTCATTTCGATAGTAGGACCTAACAAGAGTGGTAAAACCACACTAATAAAATTAATGTCTGGATTGATAGTTAATAAAGATCAAGTTATTTTAGGTTATCATTTCTTAACTAAGAACCATCTTTCAGAAGCTGCTATCGACTTAGGTGTCGTCTTATCAGATATCGAAAATAAGTTTTTGCATGACGAAGTGTACGACGAACTTGCCTTCCCATTAGAGAATTTAAATTGTCCACCTAAGACTATAAAAAAACGTATTTTAGAAGTGAGTGAACAGATAGGAATTACGGATTTATTAGATAAACGAATCGAGCGTTTGACGAGTGTCCAAAAAAGAAAACTTTTTTTTGCCATTGCCTTATTACATCACCCTAAGGTCTTACTTTTAGATAATCCTTTCGTTGGCCTTACCGATACCGAAAGAAGAAAGATGACAAAGTTCTTAAAAAAGTTAAATGAACAAGAAAACACGACGATTGTTTTAACGAGCAATCAATTAATAGACGCTCTAGATTCAGATTACTTGTATATCTTAAATCAAGGCCAAATTGCAATTGAAGGAAAACCTCTAGTCGTGATGAAAGAAGATCAACTATTAACTAAGATAGGACTTGAACTTCCTTTCATGGTGGATTTGTCGCTTAAACTACAGTTCTACGAAATATTCGATAAAATCGAATTAGATTTAGATAGGATGGTGCATACTTTATGGAAATAGTTCTTAAAAACATTACCTATCGTTATCACGATCAACCTATCTTTACCCGCTTAAATTTAACTCTTTCTGGACCTAAAATTATAGGTTTAATGGGCGAAAATAAAACACAATTACTAAATCTAATCGATGCGACTAAGATTTCTGATAAAGGAAGTATCACGCTTGGTAAAGACACCTTAAGTAAAAAGAACTTGTCATCATTCCGTCGAAAAGTTGCTCTCGTTACTCAAGAAGTAAAAGACCAATTTTTTATGGATACTATCGAAGATGAAATGCGCTTTTTACTAACGACGCTCAAATACAAAGAAGATAAAATCGAAGAACGAATAACTGGATCTTTAAAAATAGTTGGTCTAAATGATCGATATCGTCAAAGAAATATTTTGGAATTATCGTCGAGTGAACAAAAACTTGTTCAACTAGCGGTGGCACTTCTTTATAATCCTAAAGTAATTCTTTTGGATGAACCGATGATTTATTTGGATTATCCTAACAAAAGAAGACTACTTAGACTCTTGAAACAACTGAAGGAAAAATACAAAAAGACTATTATAATCGCTAGTAATGATAGTAATTTTCTCTATCCGATAGTTGAAGAACTAGTTATTCTCCACCATCAAAAAGGTGTAGTGCAAGGTGATAGTAATACCCTTTTCCAAGATAGTAAAAAACTTGCTAAATATGGAATAGAGGTACCATACCTCGTCGATTTCACTAATAAAGCGAAAGAATTAAATGTCCGTTTATCGTACCATAAGGATATTAGGGACATTATAAAGGATATATATAAACATGTGGATCGATAGAACTTGGTTAAAAAATATTAACCCCATCAACAAAGTGCTAAGTAGTATTCTTATGGTCGCTGTTATACTACTTACAAGAAAAGTTTGGTTTTCGTGTTTACTTATCCTAGGTTTCTATTTACTTGCCAAAGAAAGATGCGAAAAAGAAGGGTGCCTAATTGCTCTATTCTTTAGTGTGATCACTATATTTTATCCACCGTTCTTGTGGATAAGTAAATTTATCCTTATAGGAATTTACTTAGTTATCGTATGCCACGGCTTCGACTTCGAACAAGTAAAATACTTACTTGAAAAGTGTCTTCCAAATAACAGTCTACTCCTAGATTATTTCACAAACTGGATGTACGAACGAAGACTAGTTAAAGTAAATTACCAACAACTTGAGGAAATCCGAAAAAGTTACGGTTTAGATAATACTAAAGAAATCCAAAAACAAATGAAACAAAAAGCCAAAGAACGTGCTAAAATAGAAATAGACGAAGTAAAGACTTTAAAGAAGTTAAGGTTCTATGGTGTTTATCCAACTAAGACTTATATTCATCCTTGGACTTTTGAAGTATGGGATCGCAACTATCTCTTCGGTCATTTATTACTTTTGATTTTTACAGTTGTCCTAGGGAGGTAAATATGCGGTACTTGATTACGTTTGCTTACGATGGTAGTGCTTATTCGGGCTTTCAAACTCAACCGGGCTTAAGAACAGTTCAGCAAGAATTAGAAGACGCTCTTTGTTATATCAACCAAAAGACAAAGACACAACTTGTTGCCTCAGGTCGTACGGATGCTAAAGTTCATGCTCTAAGACAAAAGGCCCATTTCGATTTAAAGGTAAATATTACGGATGCTAAATTAAAAAGAGCCTTGAATAGTAATACGACTCCGGAAATATATGTGAGTAAAGTTGAGCGCGTTCCCGATGACTTTCATGCTAGGTACTACGTCAAAAAGAAAGCATACTGTTATCGCTTAAATACCGGTGATTATGTACCAATGATGCGTAATTACATTTATCAGTACAATCACGAACTAGATCTTAAAGCCATGCAAAAAGCTATTAAGTATTTAAAAGGAACTCACGATTTTCGTGCCTTTGTCTCGGAAAACAAAGAAAAAGAAGACTGTACGAGAACGATATATAAAGCCTATATCAAACGTAATAAAAGTGATCCGAATATTTTAGAATTTTACTTCATCGGTAACGGCTTCATGAAATATCAAGTCCGCAATATGGTAGGCTACTTAATTAAAGTAGGAGAGAACAAAGCGTCTCCCGCTTCCATACAGGACGTAATCGAATCAAAAAACAGAATAAAAGCGGGAAAAACAGCCCCTGCTGAGGGACTCTACTTAGAAGATGTAATTTATTAGGAGGTTATCATGCAGTATCAATTACAATATCTAATCGTGGCAAGAAAACCAAAAACTTATGCCAATCCAAATCCCAAAAAAGAAATATACGAAGTTATTCCTGGATCTAAGGATTTAAAGGATAGTCTTCTTAAATCAGTTGTCGAGGGTAGATTAACGCTCACCTCGTTTAATAGAAGTGGTCTTCCCCATATCGATTTCAATACTATCGAGGAGCTTCCTAAAGATTTGTTGACGGAACAAGAATTAGTAGAATCAGAGATATCATACCATCGTCTTTGTACGATTGAAAGAAAACTAAATAAAAAGAGTCAAGTTAAAACTCCAGTTTTGGTAAAAAACTAGCAAAAATCAAGAAAAAACACGTATTTTTAATTGACTTTCCCATATTCTTTTAGTATAATTCTAATCGGTACATTGAAATCCCCACGATGAATTTTGTCTTGGGAAAACAAAATTCGAGTGAAAAGGAGAAAAATTATGACAAGTTATATGCAAAAGAAAGAAACTGTTGACCGCAAATGGTATGTGATCGACGCTGAAGGAAAGTCTTTAGGACGTGTTGCTTCGAAAGCCGCTCATATCTTACGTGGAAAACACAAACCAACGTATACACCCCATATCGATTGTGGTGATTACGTTATCATTGTTAATGCATCTAAAGTAAATTTAACTGGAAATAAGTTAGAAGACAAGATGTATTACAATCACTCTATGTATCCGGGAGGATTAAGAGAGAGAAATGCTAAGACGATGAGAGAACAATATCCAGAAGAAATGGTTGAACGTGCAGTAAAAGGAATGCTTCCACACAACCGTTTAGGTCGTGCAATGTCTAAGAAATTATTCGTTTATGCTGGACCTGAACATAAACATGAGGCTCAAAAGCCAGAAGCATTAGAAATTAAGTAGGAGGGTCACATGGCAAAAGATAAGAAAAACGTCTATACTGGAACTGGTAAGAGAAAGACGAGTGTTGCTCGTGTTCGCTTAGTATCTGGTAAGGGTAATGTTACTATCAATGGTAAAGATGTCCATGAATACTTCCCTTATGAAACATTAGTAATGGATTTAATGCAACCACTTGTACTAACGAAGACTAACGAAATTTTCGATGTTGAAGTTAGTGTTCAAGGTGGAGGATTTTCAGGCCAAGCTGGTGCTACTCGTTTAGGAATTACAAGAGCACTTTTAGACTATGATAAGACTACACCAAGCGATTCTGAAAATAGTTTCAGAAAATTACTTAAACCTGAAGGATTCATTACTCGTGATGCTCGAAAGAAAGAACGTAAGAAACCAGGTTTAAAGAAAGCACGTCGTGCACCACAATTCTCAAAGCGTTAAAATATGCATTTACAAAGTCCGATTTTATTCGGGCTTTTTTGTGGCTAAAAATTTTAAATATGATACAATTAAAGATAGAGGAGTGATAATCGTGATTTTAACTGATTTCGATGAGTGCAAAACTTCGACTTTTGATCCAAATGAAGTAGAAAATGTCGTTCCAAATTTTCCTAAGGTAGGAGTAACTTGTTTTTCTAAAAATTTAATTGATCGTTATGCAGAGATTTTTCATGGCGAAGTAATTGCTTACATAAAAAATGCCAACGGCAAATACCCAGTCTATAAAATAAATTATAAAGGAAAAGAAATTGCCATTTTCATGTCTATGGTCGGAGGAGCTACTTGTACTGTTGCGTATGAAGAAATCCTTGCTATGGGCTTAGAAAAACTTATAATGTTTGGTACTTGTGGAGTCCTAGATAGTAAAATAGATGATTTAGCAATTCTTATTCCAACTTCGGCAATTCGCGATGAAGGAACTAGTTACCATTATCAAAAAGCCGGTGATGAAATAGAAGTAAATCAAAAATATAAAGAGGAATTTATTGAAATCCTAAAGGAAAACAATGTAACTTATGCCGAAGGAAAAACTTGGACAACCGATGCTCCTTATCGTGAAACTAGAGCCAAAGTTTTAAAAAGAAAAGAGCAAGGTTGTTTATGTGTCGAGATGGAATGTGCTAGTATGGCTGCCGTTTCTAAATTCCGTAACAAAGAGTTCTTTCAGTTCTTTTATGCTGCCGATAACCTCGATAGTAGTAAGTGGGATCCTCGTAGTTTAGATAATGATATTCGCTTATCAGATAAAGAAAAAATTGTCTATCTTGCTCTTGAACTAGCTTTAACAATGTTTTAAATTTATAGAGGTATAAGATGTTAAAGTACGAAGAAGTAACCTTACAAAATTTAATATTAGCGACTGAAATTCAAATGAAAATATTTCCTAAAGAATCGGCTTATCTATTTTATAAACATATAATTGAAAGAAATAATCCCTATGAAAAAAGTTACATCGTTTATGATTCTAATAAGATCATTGGTGTAACTGGTTTTTATTGCAACGAGGATTTAAATGAAACCCATAGTCTTTGGTTAAATTGGTATGGTATATTAGAAGAGTATAGAAAACAAGGTTATGGGAAACAAGTCCTCATAGATACTTTTGCAATGGCTCGAACTCTTGCTAGAAAGTATCCCATAAAATACATCCGTCTTTATACGACAACAGTAGATAATAAAGTATCTAATATACTATATGATGAAATAATGGATATAAAAGAAACTTATCACAATGATAATGATAGTAATTATAACAATACCTGCCTTATTTATTCGAAAAGTCTTTTTACTGAACCAGTTCCTTATTGGAATAACTCATTCTTAAATATTAGAAAAATGGTCGAAGAGGAGCAAGAAAGTAATAAATTATGGCAAAGGAGAGACCTTTTATGAATGAAAAGAAAGCAATTTTCCTAATTGATATCATCAAAAATAGTATCAGTGTTTATTTTGATACCTTTTTTGTGTTCTACTTTTTCCAAGTTGCAAATTACGAAGTAATACCTTTAGCCAAGTACTATTTAACCCTTTATTTCTTTGTGGGAATTGGCTTCTTCTTAATTCGTAAATCGATGAAACAAAATGTAAAAGTTCCTTATTTTAAAATTGGTATATCCTTACAAGCCCTCTATATTATGCTCATTATGTTACTGAAAGATAATATTATAAATCACATATTCTTAGTAGGTTTTGTCAAAGGAATTGCCGATGGTTTTTATTACTTTCCTAAAAATATTCTTAATACCGAAAAAATCACTAATGAAGATCGGCAACAATTCAATGGCTTATCTAATACCGTAAACAAAATCATAAGCATTTTAATACCTCTTTGTTTAGGTGTAGCCCTTACTTACATGACTTATGTAGATTTAGGAAAAATCTTCTTTGTTCTCTTTATTATATTGTTCTTACTTTCTTTTTACATCAAAGATAAGAAATATACGCAAGATAAGTTTGAATTTAAAAAATTATGGGAAATAATTAAGACCAATCGCATAATAAGAAATACTTTTATTGTCATTTTCTTAACAGGATTCACTTATTCTTCAGGAGTAATGGATACGATTATTACGTTATCGAAGATTAACAATTTTAAGACTAATCTTAATTTAGGAATTGTCGATAGTATTTGTGCTTTATTATCTCTTTTAGTTTGCATCTTATTCACTGTTAAAATAAAAGAAAAACATTTTAAAAAAGTATTATTAGTATCTAGTTTTTGTTCTTTTATTTGTATGATTTTATTTTCTATTTATAAAGAACCTTGGGTATTAATAATATATTTGTTTGTCCGTTTCACATTTATACTTATAATTAGTTTAATCGCGGACTACTGGGTGGTGAATTTATCGAATAGTAAAGAATTAAAAGAAACTTATAAATCAGAGTTTTATTTGATGAATGATGCTTTATTGGCGATTTCTAGATGTATAGGTTATTTATCTCTTCTACTAATTTGCTTGACCTTAGGTATGGAAAATATAAACTATTTGATGTTACTTCCGGCCTTTGCTATTTTATTAGAAGGCTTATTATTAAGTAAATTAAATAGTTAAAAATTATCGACAATTTTTGTGGATAAAACCTTGTATCATTTGTTTGAGGTGAATAAAATGAAGCCAGGTTCCCTTCCACGAAAAATTGTTAAATTAGGAGTATTATCTTTCTTGATAATACTCTTTGTCGTTTGCCTAATAGCACTCAAAAATTAATGTATTGACAATGAAAAAAATATGATATTAGAATATGAGTTAATAATTTTATTGTGGGAGACTATTGCTGTTAAACTATAGTTATGGTAAAAATTATGTATTATGAATGTGAAGAAGGTAAGGGAGCCTTACATGATGGTAACCTTTGGTTCCACAGTGAGACTTCTAATATCTATAAAATTAACGATTTTTTATTTAAAATTTATTTAAAAAGTGAACCACATAAACGAAAAATTTTAGATAAACTTATCGAAATTGACGATATAAGAGATATCGCAGTTTTACCTATCAGGAAGATAAAAACTTCCGATGGTAGATATGGAATGATCATGCATTATATTTCTAATTCAATAACCTTACAGCAATTACTCGAACAGCAAAAAAATGATCTTGACACAGTCTTAGATATTATAATTACATTAAGTGATAATTTAAAAAGAATAAATGCAGAAGATATATACTTTTCGGATCTTCACTCTAATAATATATTAGTTAATCAAAAAACATACTTACCTTTTTATATAGATCTTGATGATGCTACAGTCAAGGGTTACTCTTCGACTCATATA
>CANQDB010000003.1 GCA_947591175.1 uncultured Bacilli bacterium | reverse complement strand
GATTAAGATTTTATTACTATCTTCCTCATTAGGTAACTCATCATATACAAAGTACATTGTACCTGTTGTTAAAGTATTGATCTTTTCTCCTTGTCTTGAATAGGTAAAGAAAGCATATGTTCCTCCTATCGTTAAGAGAACTAATCCTAATACTAAAAATAATATCATTACTTTTTTCTTTTTGTTTTTCTTTTCTTCTTCCATACTTAAATCAACTCCTCCTAGTCTATATTCATTATAAGTCTTCATAACCCCCCCCCAGTCAAGCAAATTTGACACAAAAAAAGTGCCACTTGACACTTTCAATGCAATTATTTCTTCTTTTTAAAATACTTTACTACTTCGTCATAATCGGAATAAGGCAAATACTCTTTACCGATTGCCATATAGTTATCTCTTCCTTTGCCAGCAAGTAAAATAATATCATCTTTTCGAGCCATATCTAAGGCTTTATGGATAGCTTTTACTCTATCCTCGATTCGTTCGTAGTTAGTTAAAGGACAACTTCCAATTAAATCATCGATGATATCGTTAACATCTTCTTCTCTTGGATCATCCATCGTAAAAATAACATGATCACTTTTTTCTAAGACGATTCGACCCATATCTTTTCGTTTTTCTTTTTCTCTACCGCCTGCTGAACCGGTGATAGTAATAATTCTATTCTTTTTTATTTGATTTAGAAAATTAAGGATGTTATCTAGGGCATCTGGAGTATGAGCATAATCTAAGATAATTTGATATGGTTCTCCAAAAGAAAGAGATTCCATACGGCCTAGGACAGGCTTAATATTTTGGATTCTACCGATTGCTTCTTCCATCGAATAACCGAAAGTTGTCACGGCTAGTAAAGAAGCCATTAAATTATCGACATTAAACGTTCCTAATAACGGCGATAAGATATGGTAATCCTTTTTATTATAGGTAAACCAGATATTAGTATTGTTAGGAGCAAGTTCAACCTTTTTAATACGTAAATCGGCTCCTCTTTTGCGACCGTAAGTAATTACTTTTTCAGGACAACACGCTCTTACTTCTTTATAGTGTTTATCATCGTAATTTAAAATAGAAGTTCCACCTTTTATAGTCTTTTTGAAAAGTTCACATTTACATTTGACATAGTTCTTAATCGTCTTATGAACATTCAAGTGATCTTCCGTGATATTCGTTAGGATGGTTACTTTAAATGTAAAGGGATCCAATCTATGTCTTAAAAAGGCTTCGGATGATGTTTCCATACTTACGTACTTACAACCGGCATCTTTAAATCTTTTTAAATAAGGATACATTCTATCGACGTCAGGGGTAGTATTACGAATTGGTTCATTAAACTCTTTACAACTGATACCATTAGTTCCAATATAGGCACAATCTTCCCCCATTAAATCTTGGATGAGTTCAGCAACTGTTGTTTTACCATTAGTACCAGTTACACCGATTAATGATAATTCTTTTTCTGGATAATCACAAAATCTAGCCATCAAAAGAGGGAGTTCAGCATTGGTATCTTTTACATAGATGACTGGTACACTACTATTTACTTTGCGACTAGCAACTATGGCTACTGCCCCATTTTTGATAGCATCCTCGATAAAATCGTGACGATCACATTTGATACCCATGACACAGACAAATAAATCTCCTGGTTCAACCTCTTTAGAATTTATCTTTATACCATGAATTTCAATCGTATAATCACAGTCGTACAACTCATTTAAATATTTCATTTTTTCACCTTCAACAAGACGTCACACTTTAGCATGCTAGAGTCTTTTTCATCGACTTTATACAAGGCTAATAGTTCATCTTTTACTTTCATTCTTACTTTACTACCATATGTTTTATTTTTTAACTTGTTCCCATTGAGAACATATTTTTCTTCTTTGGGACTTAATTCATAAACTGGATATTTGTCTAATACCTCATCGAGTGAATGTACTTTAGTAGTTGGAGTAATACTATCTAGAGATAGACAATCTTCAACTTTAATAGAACCCACTTTTGTTCTTCTTAAAGAAGACATCGTACAAGGTATTCCTAAATTTAGACCGATATCTCTAATAAGACTTCTAATATAAGTTCCTTTACTAACTGTTACTCTAAAAGAAAAGGTATCTTTGGTGACATCTAGTAAAGTAATTTCTTTAATATCGATTTTTCTTTTAGGTAATTCTACTTTTTCGTGAGACCTAGCATAATCATAAAGTCTTTTGCCATTAAGACGAACAGCCGAATATTTTGGAACTTCTTGCATACTTTTACCTAAAAAAGAAGTAAGTACGTCATTTAATTTTTCTTTAGATGGCATTTTGAAGGGAACTTCTTCTTGTATTTCGCCAGTGATATCTAAAGTATCCGTTTGAATTCCTAGTTTAACTGTCGCCTCATACTCTTTATAGTAAGAAGTTACTTCATCGATTAATTTAGTAGCCCTACCTATACCAACTATTAAAACACCTGTTGCTAGAGGGTCTAAAGTTCCTGTATGACCCACCTTTTTAGTACCATAAATCTTGACGATTTGGTTTACGACATCACGACTTGTTAAACCCTCACTTTTATCGATATATAAGAAACCATCCATGGTGTCACTTCCCTACTTATTTTTCTTGTTCTTTTAATTCCTTTATTTTATTTTCGATACGATTACCATATTCGATAGATTCATCATACAAAAACTTTAGTTCTGGAGTATGCCTAATTTCTACTCGTTGAGATAACTCCCCTCTTATAAAAGATGCAGCTTTATTTAAGGCTTCCATAGTAGATTCCTTTTTTTCTTGATCTAAAACTGTAACATAGACTTTGGCAAAACTTAAGTCCGAAGTAATATCACAATCCGTTACGGTAACGAAATGAATTTCTTCATCTTTTATCTCATTTTGTAATATATAACTAATCTCTTTGACAAAAGTACTATTTAGTCTTTCTATTTTAATTGAGTTCATAAAATATTCCTCCCTCATGTAGTTCTAAACCAATTATATTATTTTTTTCTTAATTTGAAAAGAAAAAGAGGTCTAGCCTCTTACTTTTCAATTTCATCAATTGATTTTATATTGTCGTTATTATAGGAAAGTCCTTGTTCTTGGGCAACCTCTTGAATCTTATCAAGGGATGCTAACTCATTAATCGTCATACTTAAACTTTCATTTTTCTTTGTTTGAGTAGCAATCTCTTTCTTAGCCTTTTCTACTTCGAAGTTAACCTCCGATAAAGTAGCTTTAGAGAAAACTACAGCAACAGGAGATAAAACGACAAGTAAAAAAGTAAACGTATATAAAAGACGTTCAAAACGACTCATCTTGTTTCTCTTTTTTACTTTACGCATTTGTCATTCTCCTTTATTTTATTCTTTTAATAACTCTAAGTTTAGCAGAACGGGCCCTATTATTTTGTTCTAACTCTTCTTTACTTGGTTCGATTGCCTTACGATAGACTAGTTCGTAATCAGGTAACATATCTTTAGGTACATCAGGTAGGCCTTTTAATTTAGGATCTACCTCTGTTACAGTTTTAAAACAATTTTTAGTGATGCGGTCTTCTAGTGAGTGAAAAGTGATGACCGCTAAGACACCATTTACTTTAAGTAAATCTAGAGCATCTTTTAAGCTATCTTCTAATATATCTAATTCGTGGTTAACTTCGATTCTTATTGCTTGAAAGACTTTTCTTGCAGGATGTGATTTCTTCCGAACTTTTTCCGGGACTGAGTTTTTAATAATTTCCGCTAGTTCAAAAGTTGTCTCAATTGGCTTAGTGCTTCTTTCTTTAACGATATTAGTAGCAATACTTTTAGCGAACTTTTCTTCGCCGTATTGATAAAATATCCGTGTTAAATCATTTAGTGAATATGTATTCACGACGTCATATGCTGAAAAAGGCACACTTTGATCCATTCGCATATCAAGACGAGCATCTTGATGATAACTGAAACCTCTTTCTTTTTCATCTAGTTGAGGAGATGAAACTCCTAGGTCAAATAAAATACCATCTACTTGGGTAATTCCATGTTTTTTAAGTTCTTGTTTTAAATTCTTAAAATTACTTTTGATGATGGTAAAGTTACTGCCTATTTTAGAAAGTCTTAAAGAAGCATAATCAATTGCCTCTTGGTCTTGGTCAAAGGCGAATAAAGAACCCCTTTTTATTCTTTTTAATATTTCACTTGAATGACCTCCATAACCAAGAGTACAATCCACAATAATACTATCTTCTTTTAAATTTAGAGCAAGGATCGATTCGTTTAATAGAACACTAATATGTTTTTCCATAAAGACACCTATAAATCGAAATCTTTATCGAAGAGATGTTCGGCAATATCCGATAAATCTTCTTCATTTTGGTCAAGAAAAGCGTTCCATTTTTCTTCAGCCCAGATTTCTAAACGTTCATTTACGCCGACGATCACGCAATTTTTTTTCAAATCGGCGTAATGAACTAATGGAGAGGCTATGTTGATTCTACCTTGCTTGTCAAATTCAGCTGTAGTGGCACCTGATAAAAAGAATCTTGAAAAGTTTCTAGCATCTTTTTTGGTAAATGGTAGGGATTTTAGTTGGTTGGTAATACGATTCCATTCTACTAATGGATAAGCGAACAAACAGCCTTCTAAACCACGTGTAACAACGAAACTATTACCTAGTTCTTCACGGAATTTAGATGGTATGATGATTCGATTTTTTTCATCGATGGTATGATGAAATTCCCCCATTAGCATAATTATCCCCCACTTTTCACCACTTGTCACCACTGCTTACCATAATAGTACAATAATCCTCCACTTTAAGTAAATAGTAATTTTAAATTTTTTCCAAAAAAAGACACCACTCGGTGTCAAGTAGTGTCAATATTAACAACTTTATTTTTTATTTTTGATTGTGTCTTTTAATAATTTCAAGAAATCATCTTTTGTTACTGTCGTTGTCTTCTCTTCGCCAAAGCGACGGTAACTAACAGTTTTATTTTCTTTTTCTTGATCTCCTAAAATTAACATGAAAGGTACCTTTGTCGTTTGTGATTCACGAATACGGTAACCAAGTTTCTCACTACGATCATCTAATTTAGAACGAATTCCTTCGTCTTCCAAGAAGTCGTTAATCTCTTTAGCATACTCTCCTTGATGTTCAGGACTTACTGGCAAGACACTTACTTGTACGGGACTTAACCAAGTAGGAAGGGCTCCTTTTGTTTCTTCCAAGATATAAGCCATGAAGCGATCAAGCGAACCTAAAATAGCCCGGTGTAAAACGACAGGAGTTTGTTTTTCACCATTTGAGTCGATATATTTTAAATCGAATTTCATAGGTAAGCAGAAATCTAATTGGCAAGTAGATAAAGTGTACTCATTACCTACGGCTGGACGAACATTAACATCTAGTTTTGGTCCATAGAAAGCCGCTTCGCCAATCTCTTCAGTATATTCGATACCTAATTCATTTAAGACCTGACGTAATTCGTTTTCAGCTTGATTCCACATCTCGTCATCTGGATGATACTTTTCTTTGTCCTCAGGATCGCGTAATGATAAAACACAACGATAATCAGTAATATTAAAGTCTTTATAAACATCGAAGATTAAGTCAACAACGTTTTTAAATTCCGATTTAATTTGGTCTTTCGTAACGAAAATATGAGCATCGTTTTGACAGAAGTGTCTTCCACGTTCGATTCCTTTAACAGCTCCACTTGCTTCATAACGGAAGTCATGAGCAATTTCCCCAATTCTAATTGGTAAATCTTTATAAGAATGAAGTTTACTAGCATAAATCATCATATGATGTGGACAGTTCATTGGCCGAAGAACAAAACTTTCACCATCGACTTCCATAGCTGGGAACATATTTTCTTTATAATGATCCCAGTGTCCTGACTTCTTATAGAGTTCAACATTACCAACACAAGGAGTCATAACGTGTAAATAGCCTAGTTTACGTTCTTTCTCTTTAATATAGTTTTCTAGTTCCTGCCAAACGATATAACCATTTGGTAAAAACATAGGAAGTCCTCGTCCTACTAAGTCATCAGACATAAAGAGTTCCAAATCTTTACCAAGTTTTCGATGATCTCTTTCTTTAGCCTCTTCCAAAGCCTTCAAATGCTTATCTAAATCTTCTTCGTTTTCAAAGCAAACACCATAGATACGTTGTAACATCTTGTTTTTAGCGTCACCTTTCCAGTAAGCTCCACTAACTTTTAGAAGTTTAAAGTATTTGATTTCTTTAACGGTCTCAACATGAGGTCCACGACATAAATCCACGAAATCACCTTGACGATAAGCAGAAATAATCGTTTCATTTTCATCCATTCGATCGATTAAGTCTAACTTGTAAGGATCATCCTTAAACATTTCTAAAGCATCTTTTTTCGAAAGTTCTTCTCTTACAATACGTTTACCATCTTTAGAGATTTTCTTCATTTCTTTCTCGATTTTCTCTAAGTCTTCTTCTTTGATAACCGTATCACCTAAATCGATATCGTAATAGAAGCCTTCTTCGATTACAGGTCCAACCCAAAATTTGGCTTCGGGATATAAATGTTTTACAGCTTGGGCTAATAAGTGTGCACAACTATGATTTAAAACACTTAATTTTTCATCTTCCTTAATATTAATCATATTTATTTCATCCTTCCTCGATTAGTTTTAATTTTTACTTTTGGGAGTTCTTCCAAAGGGACATTATTACCTGTTCCATCTTTAATAGATAGCTTAGGAATCGTGCGATTATAAATCTCTTCCATTAGGGCATGGCGCCACCTAGTATTTAAGAAATCGCTATCGTTATCACGATCGAGTAAACTCAAAAGTTCATCGGTAGACTTTTCTAAGTAGAGATCTAATAAATCAATAATACTTCCCATAAAAAAACTCCTACTACTATTGTAATAGGAGTGCAAAAACACGGTACCATCCTTTGTTTCACTTAATTTAATCTTTAACGGAATCTACCCGGGAACATCTTTCGAGTCCTACTAGAAGAAGAGTAACTTTCAAACGACTTATTCATTTCCACCAACCATGAATTCTCTATTTCGTCATCTTTTGAAAATCGTATTTCTTCCAATAACGTATTTCTATTTTTAATATACGCTTTTAGGCCTCGGATTGTCAAGCAAAATATTTAAACATAATCTTAAGGAATAAGAACTAATCGGAATGAAAGACCATCGAGGTTTACTCCACTTTCATGGTTATAAGCAAAAATTCCAGCACCAGTGTCTCCCTCAAAATAACGTCCACGTATTAACCAAGGAGATGAGCTATATATAAAGAAGTTTTGATCATTATACCAACCTGAAGTTTCTGATAAAGCTTGTCCGTAACACACTTCATCTTTGCATGTTGTACTAGCATCGTCGGTCGTATACAAATCATAATATTTTTCATTTGGAGATGAAATTCCTTCTGAATAGTCGCTATTATCACTTAATTTTCCATTGAAACCTGAATTATAAGATGCATCTTTTCCACTTCTTGGTTTTCCTTCTTCATCAACTAATACACCCATCATATATTCCCAGGCTCCACCACTCATATCATATATACCTGTGATATTTCCGGTAGTTGATGCCTCTTGTCCTGCTTCTTTTTCATATGTATTTGCACAAACATCATCTTTTGAAGCATCTGAAGTATCTCCTGCTATTCCTGTTGTATAACTAGAACAGTTATTTATATATACTTCTGTTCCATCATGTCCTTTCTTTCCATATGCACTTTGTGAAAGATAGGCAACTGCACCCCATTCACTATTCTTACTTAGATGAGTATCTTCTACTCCACTAAATCCGTATTCAGCTTTATATTCATTTGCCATTTTTTGCGATACAGTAAAGGCTGTCGCTACTTGAATATTTCTCCATGATGCTACATTTGGCTTTATTTGTGGTTTTATTGTATCTATATTACATGAAGAACTACTACAAGGTGTTTCAGGACTCGTCTCAAATTTAGCATACCAGAACCCTTCTAATTCTTCTTCTCCAAATGTAAAGGCTGGATGTAATTTGTAGCTTTCTCCATCACTTCCACTTGTACCATTTAAAAATTTAATATCGATGGCTCCTGGAGTTTCTTTGTTAGTTCCCGCTGTAATAATACTAACACTATCATACTCATATCTTGGTATCCACACCCACATTGTATTTATATTTTCTTCTTCTATTACAGTTCCAACCTTGGCCTTATTTACTGTATCTCTTTGATCTTCTACTACTGTTACGGCATTCGCCCACTCTTGGCTAGTATAATCATACCATTCTTCATAAACACTTGCTTTCTTCCATTTTTGGGCTTCTTTATCATATACTACTGGTATCATTCCATCGGCTAATTCTGGGATATTGGCTCCACTTCCATCTTTATATACATCTTTGGGACTTGGTAAAGGTTCATTACTAGCATACACATTCACTTTTACCGTAAAAGTTTTATTTCCATATATCCACGCTCCATTATTATCAATTTTATTGGCACTTTCATCTATCCACATTCTATATCTATACGTCTTTTCATAATTCTCTTGATCAATACTTACTTCACTTTGTTCTAGTGTCTTTCCATTAAGTTCTTTTTCTAGTACAGGTGGTACTTGACTTAGCCATAATTTATTGTATAGATTTACATCTTGATTAGTCCAGTTATTTTGAATTGCTGTTTCACTATCTGCATCTCCTACACTAGTTAAATAGGTATCTACTACTTTTTCGCTTAATGTAGAATTAGCTTCCTTCGTTAGATAGATTTCATAATAAATTGGTGCACCTTGAGTTGTGGCTCTTACTTCGAACTCGAACATTCCTTGACCTTTTTGTTCTTTTCCATTCACGTCACTCATGGGAAGGGCATTTTGAATATTGATAATATTTGTTGGATTGTCACTTTTTTCATCATAAACAAAGTACAATCTACCTGTCGTTAAGATATTTTCTTCTTCTTGTTTAGTATAAGTAAAGAAGGCATAAGTGGTTCCTACCATTGAGAGAACTAGACCTAATACTAAAACTAGCATCATTATTTTCTTTCTATTATTTTTCTTTTCGTCCATAATAAAATCAACTCCCTCTAGGTTAATTCTATTATAAACCAAACATACCCACCCCCAGTCAAGATTTTTCGCAACAAAAAAGTGCCCAAAATTGACACTTTCTGCACTTAAACAGATCTAGCATAGACATTTACTTTGATCGAGAATACCTTATTTGAGAAATTTGGATCGGCGGGATTTACATCTTCCGCAATCCACATTCTCAAGCGATAATCTTGAGTATATGAGGTATGATTCGTCATAGTGTGCCGATAGATTATTTGACCTTCTTGATTTGGAAAATCGGTATCTTCTAAATCACTATAGCGAAGAACTGTACCATCACTTTTTATAGCATTTCTTACAGGAGTTTCTTGTGAGCCATTAACTTGAGTTAAATAAACTTTAACATCACTTTCTTCAAGTGTACAATTATCTTGTTTGACCGCTACAATTTGATATTCGACAGGATTATCGACGATATTTGTGTACACTTGGAAATCGAAAGTTTGATTACTTCCTGTCAGTACCTTTCCTTCGGCATCCGTTATTGGGAAAGCATCCACAATACGAATACCATTACCTTCCCTATTGCTTTCATCATATCGGAAAATCATATTACCCGTCTCGACGTAATTCACAGTGTTACCACGTTCGATATATTCAAAGAAGGCAAAGCTAACACCCATCGTGACAAGCACAATAGAAAGTAAAAACAAAATAATTAGAATACTCGGATGTCTTTTCTTCTTTTCATTTTCTTCAACTTGAATATTAGTATTCATAGAAACTCACCTCTACTATATAAAATCGTACTAAAAAATCTAGCAATTGACAAGTCAAGTTTAAGGTTTCGACAAAAGTTTACACTTATTTGTCTTGTGAATTAGCATCTAAATTTAAGGATTTGATTGCTTGTTGAATAGAATTAATCGAATTTGTCATTTTGGCTTCTTCCTCGCTCGTCAATTCGATCTTAAGTCTTTTTTTGACACCTTGACTACCTAGAATAGTGGCCCCACCAATAAAGATTTCGTTTTCAAGATCGAAACTAGAAACTGAAAGAATTGCATTTTCATCATTTAGAATAGCATTCGTGATACGAACTAGACACATGCCAATTCCATAGCAAGTCGAACCTTTACGTCTGATGATATCGTAGGCAGCATCCCTTACATCACAATAGAGTTTTTCTTGATCATCTTTTGATAAATAAGTATCAATTCCCTCGAGGCCAACTTTAGCAATACTCCAAGGTACAAACTCGGTATCACCATGCTCTCCCATTACGTAAGCATGAATATTTTTAGGGTTTACTCCTACTTTGTCGGCAATCATATATCTTAAGCGAGCAGTATCAAGGCTCGTTCCACTTCCGATAACTTGATTAGTAGGGAGATTAGAATATTTCCAGGTTAGATAAGTCATGACATCCAAAGGATTAGTAGCAATTAAAAATATTCCTTTAAAACCACTTTTCATGACACTAGA
Organism: uncultured Bacilli bacterium; assembly: GCA_947591175.1. Lineage (GTDB taxonomy): Bacteria > Bacillota_I > Bacilli_A > RF39 > UBA660 > Faecenecus. Next base: position 19,531 of record CANQDB010000003.1, on the reverse strand, counting down.
CACAATACTTTTAAAAATCTTAGCATTCTTGTCGATTAAATCCATACGGCTTTCGCCTACTTCTTGGTTGGCACCCGCCGCTATTACGACGATTCTAGCATCTTTGCAGTCAACGTAATCCCCAACTTTAATATCGATTTTAGATGGTGCAAACGGAAGACCATGACTTAAATCGGCCGCTTCTCCTATAATTCGTTCCTTATTTATATCGATTAACACTAACTCGTTAACACTAGTTCGTTGATTAAGTAAAGCGTAGGCATAAGACATACCGACATTACCACAACCGATCAAAACAATTTTGTTCATTATTACATCCTCTTTTCTTTCTTAGTATGGAACATTTTTATTTTTTCATAAATATTTTTTAATAATTTCTTCGGCAACTTTTAAGCCATCGATACTAGCAGTCGTAATTCCTCCTGCATAGCCTGCACCTTCGCCACATGGATAGATTCCTTTGATATTAGATTCTAAGTTAGCATCTCTTAAAATTCTAACTGGCGAAGAAGTCCTACTTTCGATTCCCATTAAAAGAGCATCATCTTTCATAAAGCCTTTGATCTTTTTATTAAAGTAAGGTAAGGCTTCTAAAATAGAGTCCGTAATTTCTAGTGGTAATAAATCTCTTAAATTAGCAAACGAAGTAGAGCCTTTCGTCAAAGGTTTAACTCGACCAAATTGGGTAGATTCCTGATTATTCATAAAGTCTTTAACTAGTTGAGTTGGAATTTTACCTTTACCTAAATGAAAAGCCTTTTCTTCTAGAGTTCTTTGATATTTAATTCCAGAGTTCCAAGATGAACCAAAATCATTTTGATTAACAGTCACCACGATGGCACTATTAGCATTACTTGTATCACGATTATGATTACTCATACCATTTATGGCAAGGCGTCCTTTTTCACTAGAGGCATTGACGACATAGCCACCTGGACACATACAAAAGGAATAGACCCCTCTATTTTTGGAAGTTGTATAAGTTAATTTGTAACTACTTGGTGGAAGTAAGGTAGCACTTTTTCCATACTGACTTTCGTTAATATCTTTTTGTAGATGGGAAATACGTAAGCCCACGGCAAAGGGTTTAGAAGTAATAGTAAGGCCTCTATTATAAAGTAGTTCGTAGGTGTCTCTCGCACTATGGCCGATGGCTAAGACTAAAACTTCACACTGGATTTTTTCTTGATTGTTGATAGTGATATCAGTAAGCTGATTATCTTGGATAGTTAAATCAGAGAGGCAAGAATTATAACGAAATTCTCCACCTAGTTCGATTATTTTATTGCGCATATTTTCGATTACTGCCACTAGTAAATCAGAACCAATATGCGGTTTCTGTAAATATTTTATCTCTTCTGGGGCACCGTGAAGAATAAAGGTTTCAAATACTTTCTTACCACGATTTGCTGAATCCTTGACAAGGGTATTTAGTTTACCATCCGAAAAAGTTCCGGCACCTCCTTCACCAAAGGAAACGTTACTTTCTTCGTTTAACTCTCCTGTTTCCCAAAAATGATTGACTGTTTTAACCCTGTCTCTTATCATCTCTCCTCGTTCGAGAACTATTGGCCTATATCCTTCTTCCGCTAATAAATAGGAAGCAAATAAGCCAGCAGGACCACTTCCAACAACAACTGGACGATTGGTTAAGGTATGCGTTCCATGATGCGGAACTTGGTATACTTCGTTTGGAGTTTTAAAAATATCATTACTTTTTTGACGTTTTAAAATATGGTCTTCATTGTCTACTTTGACATCAACTTCATAAACGTAATAGATAGCATTTTTATCTCTTGCATCGAGTGACTTTTTAGAAATAGATATTTCTTGTAAAGAGGTAGAAGTGACTCCTAATTTTTTACTAACTTTCCTTTTTAAGACTTCAATGTTATCGTCCTCTAAAGCAATTTTTATTTGTCTTAAACGTATCATTTACCGACATTCCTTCCTGCTTTAAGACCACTTAGAAAAGCAAAACCTAAATTGTAACCACCACATTTACCCGTAACATCTAAGAGTTCGCCAACTAAATATAAGCCTTTTACTTTTTTAGATTCCATGGTGTCTAAATCTATTTCATCTAGTGGTATTCCTCCTGTACATACTTGGCCTCTATCAAAGGAAAGGCTTCCTGTAATTGGAAGATAAAATTCTGATAACACTTTTACTAGTGTTTCTTTTTGAAAATAAGTCAAATCACGCCACATAGCATCACCTTGCAAATTGGCTTTAGTTAAAAAGATAGGTACTAACTTATAAGGTAATAAATTTTCTAAAAAGATCCGTAGGGAACGAGGAGTTAAAATTGTAGCTCTCTCATCAAAGTAAGACACTAATTCATTTAAATTCAAATTAGATAGCCATGGTAAAAAATTTATTTGAAGCGTTATTTTGTTACCTTGATCTAAAGACCTTACGATAGCACCACTCAAATTAAAGATACAAATACCACTTACTCCTTCTTTAGTAAGTTGGACCTCACCTTGTTCGGTTTCCAGTTTTATATCGTTTTCGGAAGAAGTGACAATTGCCTCAACTCTAACCCCATCCCATTTGGTAAGAAAATTACCTTGGGATTTTAGAGGTACTAACGAAGGTAGGACTTTAATAATATTGTGACCTAAAGACTTAGCTAAATAGTAACTAGAGCCATCACTTCCAGTCTTTGGATAGGCACAAGAACCATTACTTAAGATGAGATAATTGGCGTCGATTGTTTTATCTTTACTGGAAATTTTGAAAATGTCCTTTTCTTTTTCAACTTTGGTTACCTCAAAATTATAAAGGACCTCTATTCCATAGTACTCTACTTCGTGAACTAGGGCTTCTCTAACAGTCGAAGCTTGATTACTACTGGGATAATAATAACCATCTTTGATTTTTGGAACGAGACCGATTCCTTCTAAAAAGTTATATGTATCACGAAGATTATCTTCAGTTATTAACTGTGGTAGAAGGGTACGATTACTAGTTAAGTAATGTTCTAACGACATATCTTGATTCCAATAATTACACCTACCATTTCCTGTTAAAAGAATCTTTTTACCAAGCATATTATTTTTTTCTAAAATAGTAACTTCAAAGCCTCTCTTTTTGGCTTCTATCGCACAAGTTATTCCGGCTGGACCTCCACCGATTACGACTACTCTTTGCATTTTTCCACCTACTTTCTTTTATTATAAACGAAAAAAGCATCTGATTTCAACTCATGTAAAATACAGGTGCTTTTAAATTTACAAACTATCAATAAGATGATCCGCCATTAGAAGAAGACGTTTTTGAGAAGAATCATAATCATCATTTTCCGTTTCGTCTATACTTGGATCTATCGTTTTTGTATCACAATACGTTAAAAGGTCTCTCTTAGCTTTTAGTAAAAGAGCTTTTACATCTTCTTGAGAAATCTTTTTAGCCTCTTCTTTCAAAGTGTTATGGAAATCAATTCCCATATCAAAAGGATAGCCTTGAACGGAAATAGTTTCGATTGTTTCGCCATTAATATTTTGATTATCTAAGTAAGCCCCATGACTTAAAAGCATATCGAAACAGCGCTCCCTATTTTGACTTCGAGCAAGCATCAAGGCTGTGTTGCCATATCGATCTCTTAAGTTGACGTTCGCTTTGGCTAAAATCAAAAAAACTAAAGTATCTTCATTACCTAGATAAGCACTTTGCATTAGAGCACTTCTTTTTTGATTATCTACTTGATCGAGATTGGCCCCTCCTCTAATTAAGAGAAGTAGGCACTTTGGTAAATTGTTTTTAACTGTTTCCATAAGAGGAAAAGAAGCATCCGTGAAAGATGCAAATTCACTATCTAGCGTAGGAGTATACGAAAGATTCGCTCCATTTTTAATTAAAGTTTCAATTTCTAAAAGACCACTTTGTTCATCAAAAGAAGTATCACTCAATTTTGTTAGTAACTCTAGACCTAAAAGGTTTGCTTCTTCGATAGATACTTTTTTAATTTGACTTTGGAAAGCACTAATACTTTCCGCATCTATTTCGTAAGCCTTTAAAATCATTTCATATCTTTGGTAATTCTCAAGTGGAGTTCGATCACTGATAATCATTTTTGATACACCTTCTTAGCATCAGGTTGTAAACTATTAGAAATATTTAAAACTGTTAGTAAATCATCGCACTTCATGTTAGAGACTGTTCTAATTTCTTGACTCATTGTATTTTTATCTTTTAAAGATCCACGGGTATAGAAGTGATATACGTGGTCTAAGCCTTCAACTTTATCAAGTGGAAGATCTTGGTCGTTATATATTAAGGTATTTATTTCGTAACTGCCAGCTATACTATTTGGTCTTTTATCCTGTAACTTGGCCTGTAAATCCATCGTCTTACTTAAAAAGTCGATAAAACTATAAGTACTATAAAGGAAAGTTGATGGAACTATTTTAGAGTCACTCATCACGTGATATGTTGGGTTTTCTTCTTCTCTAAAAGCAATAAGCTTAAAGTCGTCGTAATCTAAAAGTAGGACACCGTTTTCATAGAGAATCAACTCTTCGCCATTATCGATTAATTGATCGACTAAAAGTGAATGTGAAAGAGTTCCAGCCTCGATTGTTGCTACTTCCATCCATTCTCTAGTACTACTTTGGAAAATATTTTGGCCACGTCTTAAGTTGATAGCTTCCATCGGAAAGTTAGCACTAGCTTTAGGTAATCTAGTATCCGATAATAAGCGACCGTTTTCAAGTTTGATTTGTTCAAGTTCAGCATTAAGTTGGTCTTGATATCTTTGGTAAAGTGAACTGAATCGTGTTTCGTAGCTAGAAATTAAATCTTCGAGTTGTTTTTGTTTAGCGATATATTGTTTGCTAGCTTCTTGTAAGACAGTCTTGGCCATGAGGTTTAACAACTCTTCTTTTTGTTGATCATAAGAAACCATGTTTTGATCTTTTTGCATATCGGCAACAAGGGTTGCAAGTTGTTTAGTGTCTTTATCACGAGATTTTTTTAAACTTTCTTCAAAGGAAGATAAGTCGTCCTTGTTTTTAAACATATTTTTGATAATCGTTTTGTAAATAATTGATTTTGGAGCATTGGCTAAAGTCATCAAGCGATTGGCATCCTCTAAAGCAATTAACATCTCTGAACAAGCAGGAAGTCGATTAAAGGAAACGGAGTCGTTTATTTCATAGGCGTACTGATATAAAAGCGTCACTAAGTTTAAAAGTGATTCTTCGATTCTTTTACTAGGTTCTTTTTCATCGATTAGGACTCTTTTGGCCACGGTATGGAATAAAGTTGGTTCCATATAATCGAGACGAATTACTCTTAAACGTCTAGTAAGTGGCCCTGATAACTCTTCCCTAGCATCATTTTTACAAAAGATAACTTGGAGGTTGTTTTTATATTCCGGTTTAATTTCCATATCGCCGGATTGAACAGCATTTAATTTACCATCTTGTAGGAATTGTAAAAAGAAGGAATCTGTTTCTTCTCTTGCTTTATCGTACTCGTCGATAAAGAGGATAACTTTTTTACCTTCGTTTAACATTTGGACAGTTTTTACTAAAATACCAGGAATTATTACTTCTTTACCATCTCTTGTGACGACGGCTACAATTCTGATATCTTCTTTTAATTTTTCTTCTGAGGTTGCCGGATCGCACTGATACTCGACTAGTTCAACGGGATAACCAAAGTGGTTACTAACTAGATTACGATACATTTTAGCGAATGCCGTTTTACCTGCTCCGGGAGGTCCTTCTAAACAAAGGGCAAAGACATCTTGTCCAGGGTGAAGGTCATCTTCTTGGAAAATAGAAAGAGCATTAAAGGTATCGTATAGTAATTCTTCAGTCGGATAGTAACCAGTCGCTTCTATTTCTTTTTTTAGTTCATCAATTGTTATTACTTTCATGTTATTTCCTCCTCAATGTTTTAGGGTTATCGATATATGTTAAGGCTTCGAATCTTCTTTGATTAACTTTAAGTAAGCCATTTTGAACATCTTTTAAATTGTGTACTTCATAGACAAATCCTTGAAAACCTTGTAGATCGTCACTATCAAAACGGTATTCAAAGTTGAACCAGTAAACTTGGGCTTTTTGCGATAAGCGAATAACAGCATACATCGGATCACAATCGGCAAAGACTACACACTTTTCACATTTCTTGGAAATCAAGTAATCGTCTAAATCTTTAGAAACCATACGATATTGGATTTGGCCTTTAGCCTTTCGTTGGTAATCATCTTCATCAGCATACCAATCGCCAGCAGTAGTCAAAAAGTCCGCTAGTTCGGTTGGAGAAAATTTAGGTGGCACTTTGTCGATTTGAACATGAACATTTTCATTAAAGCCTACTAATACTTTCACATCTTTTTTTAATAGTTCGATTGCCATCACGGCTAGTAAGTTAGTGTAACTACTCATACTTCCAGATAGATCGAAGTAAAAAGATAAGGGTACTGTTTCGTATTTACCTTCGGCATATTGATAACCATATTTATCATTTAACACTTTAGTTAATTGTTCCGTTTCTAAATGTCTAACAACTTTTTTTAAGTCCCATTTATAAAAGCCGTCAGAGCGTTCTAAAGCATTACTTCGAACATTTAAGTCACTCACTCTTTTACAAAAGCGTTGATTCAAGAATTTATTGATAAGGGTCCGAATGACGCTTTCGGGAACTTCACTAGTACTTTCAGTATCGATGGAATAGGCTCCCCCATGACTTCTCTCTTTAAAAGATGGAAGCTCTTCTAACTGACCTAAAAATTGGTTAGTGGCTTCAGTTCTTTCAGGTTTTTCTAATTTCTCTTTGTCTAAATCTTCGCTTGGTTCTTTAGAAGGACGTGTATCTCTTATTTTCTTGGAACTTTCTTGGGGCTCAGTTTCTTGAGTCTCTTTTTTAGAAGAAGAAGTTTCAGGAGTTGATTCAATACTTTCACGTCGCCGTTCTTGGGATGTCTCTATAGAATCAGTTGAAGTCGAAGTTTCGTTATCTTTACCATCTGGCCCCAAAGAATCATCTTGTTTAGTATCTTCGCCTTTAGTTTCAGGCGAATTCAAAGAGTTATTTTCTTGCTCTGCTTGTTGTTCTTCACTAGACTTAAGCGAATCATTTGGTTGGGTTTTGCTAGATGGTTCTTTTTTTATTTCCTCGCTAGAATCACTTTTCTTATCAGTTGAATCACCAGCACTTGGTGCATCTTTTGATGATGTTTCAGTTGGAGTACTATGCTTACTTTGTTTAGGAGTTTCAAAAGATGATTCGTTTGGTGACATAGAACTTTCACTAGAGTCACTTTGGTCTTCTTGTTCTTGAGTACTAGGTAATCCTGGCATATTCATATAAGGCATATTGTTTGATGATACAATAGATGATTGAGATTCAGGTGATTCACTAGATTCATCATTTGGCGAGTTTTGTGTAGATGAATCTTCTTGGGATGGTTCATCTTGTCTATCTTGACTAGGCAAAGATTCTTCCATACTTTGTGAACCATCATTGTTAGCAGACTCTCGTTCATCATGTAAAGTACTATGTTCTGTTATTTGTTTTGGTAAACTTTGTAAATCTTGAGAAGTTTTAGGTGAAGAACTTGTTTCCTTTTCTTGAGGCAATTGAGATTCATCAGTAGTTTGACTTTGACTATTTTCTTTACCTTGTTTCCCTTCTTCTTGTTTAAAAGATTCTTGTAAATCTTCTTTCTTATCTTCAGTAAAAGAATCATTATTATTATCGTTAGAATCTAGCGTTGTTTCAGGAGCTTGGATTAAAGAAGATTCGTCTTCTGTATTTTGAGATTGGGAAGTAACCTCTTGTTCATCTTGTTTTGATACATCTTTTGGTTCATCAGAGTCTAACTGCTTGTCCATCAATTTTGTATCACTTTGTTCGTTTTCGGTAGCCGAGGAATCATTTTTTTGAGATAAATTATTTTCATTGTTTTTTACATAACGCCAAAATCTCATAACAATCCCTCCTAGCAGTGTTTTATTATAATCGTAAGGAGCCGTCACGTCAAGAAAAAAAGCCTATATTACAAGGCTTTTCGCTAAAATTTTATTTATATACTCTAGTAAGCTATCTTTTACAAATTTATCTTCTAATTTATTAATTGAAAAAGTTTTGCTACCTGCATAATTAAGAGATGCTCCACAATGATAAATAACTTTTCGATCCAATATAATGTATCTATCGTGAAAATCATTGTTATAAACTACTTTTAGATTTTTATATTGTTTTTGATACTTATTTATATCTATTCCTTTTAGTAAACCATTACTTTTACATATTATAGTTATCTTAATTTTTAAATCTCTAATCATATCTAAAACACTTTTATCCGCATAGTTATCAATAATAATGATGTTATCATGTGCTTCTTTTAAAATATCAACTATTTTCGAATAAGCATCATAGATTTGACCATTAAAATAAATTTCATTATCTTTTTTCTTTTCTTCAAATTTATTAAAAGATTCCTGCAACAACTTAATATCCTCATCATGCTTTATTACTAAATCATTAATATATTTTTGTTGAATTAAGTCGTTGGAAATATATTTTCGCATCATTACAAAAGCATCCATAATAGCAATACTAACTTGCGTTGCAACATTGGATTTTAAAATAGTGGCAAGCATGGCTGTACCTTGTTCTGTGAATACTTGAGGTAAATATTTTGAATATTGACCTTGTTTTAATTCTAAGGTCGCATTTTGCGACCTTAGAATATCAAAATATTCATTTTTATTTAATTTAAAACAAAATCTTTCTGGGAATTTTTCAGAATTTCTTCTTACAGCTTCATTAATTCTCTTAGTCTCTACCCCATAAAGCATTGCTAAATCAGAGTCCAACATTACTTGTTTTCCTCTTACTTCGTAAATCATATTTTCAATTTTTACTTCATCAGATATTATAATACTATTCATGCAAAAGCCCCCTTACACTTTAACTACAGATAAAATATATCGAACTTTTGTTCCTGTGTCAATGGTATTTTAATTATTTTTAAAGTTTTTTAAAGAGTATTAAAATCATTACATTTTATCTAATAAATATTTGTATATTTTCTATCTCGAAAAATTAAAGTCAAAAAAAAGATTCCTCAATATCCTTGAAACTTCATAAAGATTATAAATTATATTTTAAATTAGCTAAAAACTTAACTGTTTTCTATTTTTAATTTTTGATTTTACCTTTATAATGGATAAGTTTAATCTTTAGCATTTATTCTTGTTTTTTTCGAATTGAACTAGGATAAATCAAAATTGAAGTTTCAAATTGAAACATCAAGTTTAGAAATTCTATCTTGAGAAGTTTCAATATAATTTTTTAGTCGAAAATTTCGACCAAAAAATTAAGTGTTACTAAAAATTTTTCATTGTTTAATCAGATTATTAACCTTTTGGTATTTATATTTATACTTCAAGATTATCTTAATTATTTTCTTACTTCTATTTTTAAGGTCGCAAATTGCGACCTTAAAAATGTGTTACATATTTTCCTGTAGGAAAACATAGTTGGATTTTTGCCTTTATATTTTCCTACAGGAAAATATAATCGGATTTTTACCTTTATATTTTCCTGGCTAACAATTATTAACTATCTTTTGAAATATTTAAAATAATGCCAACACTGATTAAACTTACTAGTAAACTACTTCCTCCATAACTTAAGAATGGAAGAGTTACGCCAGTGACTGGAATCAAACCGATAACGACCATCAAGTTCATAACTGTCTGAATTAAAATTTGAAAAGTCATTCCAAAAGCCAAGTACTTAGCAAAAGCATCTTTGGTATTCAAAGCGGTTCTTATACCCCGCCACAAAACGATGAGGAAAAAAGCACTTACAATTAAAACACCTAACACCCCAAACTCTTCCGAAATAATTGAAAAAATAAAGTCCGTTTGAGGTTCCGGTAAATAAAAATGTTTTTGCCTGGAATTAAGAAAACCCATTCCTAAAAGACCACCTGGTCCTATAGCATAGAGACTTTGAATAATTTGAAAACCTGTTCCTAAAGGATCACTCCAAGGATTAATAAACGACGTAATTCTATCCATACGATATGGAGCAATAGCAATTAAAACAACGATACCGATAACACCTAAGGCTCCTAGGACAAAAAAGAACTTCATGTTAACGCCCGCAATATAGAGCATTGCTAAAATACTTAGAACAATAATCATACCTGTTCCAAAGTCCGGTTGGAGCATTATTAGTCCAAATATTAAGAAAAGAACACCTAAAATAGGTAGAACTCCTACTCTCCAATTCTTTAAAAACTTGTTACTCTTCGATAAATACTTAGCCGTAAAAATAATTAGAGATAGTTTTGCAAACTCCGATGGTTGTACTCCAAAAGAACCGATACCAAACCAACTACGGCTTCCATTACGAACACTTCCGATTCCAGGAATTAAAACGAGCACTAATAATAAAAGACAAACACCTAAGATAACGTTTGTCTTTTTATAGTACCAAGTATAATCTATTTTCGCTACACTAATCATTAAAATAATTCCTATTACGATAAATAACAATTGACTCTTGACGTAGCGAAAGGCATCATTAAATTTATATTCTGCCCAAATCGAGGACGAAGAGTAAATCATTACGAGTCCGAATAATACTAAGAACAAAACGGCGATAAAAAGAACCTTATCCCATTTTTTCTTTTTCATAAAAATCCTTTCTTACATCCAAATACCGAAATATATTCCTCCCATAGCGAGAACTAAACCGACGATCCAGAAAAGTTTAACAATATCAGTTTCGGCCCAACCGAGTTTTTCAAAGTGATGATGTAATGGAGTCATCAAGAATAGTTTCTTATGGAACACTTTAATCCAAAATACTTGTAAGATAACACTTAACGTTTCGATGACAAAGACGAAAGCGACCACTAACAATGTAATTTCACGGTGAACGAGTATTGCAATAACGGCCATGACTGCTCCTAAACTTAAGGATCCTGTGTCACCCATAAAGACTTTGGCAGGATATGTATTGTAGACTAAGAAACCTAAGAGAGACCCAGCTAGCAAGAACGTAAATAAACCTAGGTCAGTGTAACCCACCATCATGGTAATCAAACTGAAAGCGACAAAAGCAATAGCTGATAAACCTCCGGCGAGGCCATCGAGGCCATCTGTTAAATTGACGGCATTACTACTACCAATTAAAAGAAACAACAAGAACACCCCGTAGAACCAACCCATTTGGATGTTGATATGTAAAGTACTTACTACCAGTGATGTATCCCCATCTGTTTGCATATAAAGATAGAACACGATAATCGCCATTATCAATTGACCTAAGAACTTTTGGGGAACTGTAAGACCATCGTTTTCTTTACGTTTAATCGATAGAAAATCGTCTAAAAAGCCTAAAAAGGCATAACCCACAAAGACAATTAAAATTATTGTTAAATCAGGAGTTAACGTAAGATAACCAAAAGCTGCTAAAATAAGAGTTATCATGACAGTCGGGACTATAAATATAAGTCCTCCCATCGTTGGAGTTCCCTCTTTTTTACGATGATTCTCACCGACATAAGCACTTATTCTCTGACCGATATGCATTTTTCTTAAGAATGGAATTAAAATCAAACCGAAAATAACGGAAGATAAAAATCCCATCATGACAACGGCAATTACTTTATTTAATGTAAGCATCGTTTTTCAACTCCTATATCTCTTTCAAATTATACTATAAATAAGAAATAATTAGGACTAAAATTCTAAAGTTGTACATAATTTGACATTGTTAAAATTCACCAGTTATTCAAGTAACAATCGAATTGTGCTACCCTTGGCAAGTCTTGTTCCAGCACTTGGACTTTGTTCGGTAACTTTTTCGCCACTTCCAGTGTATTCGACTTTAAAGTCACTTAACGTCTTAGTGGCTTCTTTCACAGTCATACCGATAACATTAGGAACTTCGGCATAGACTTCGTCGTTCCATTGATATACTTTTTCGATTTGGCCTTCTTGCTTTTCGATACCTAAGGCTTCGATAATATCTAAGAGGATGCGTCTTGCGACTGGTGCTGTCGTATAACTCGATAACATCGCGGTATTTTTAGGGTTATCGATAGCGACATAAAGAATCGCCTCTGGGTCATTACTAGGAACGACGGCCATAAAGGACATGATATAGTTATTTACTAAGTACCTACCATTTTCAACTTTTTGAGCTGTTCCGGTTTTACCCCCTACTCTATAGCCATCTATGAATGCGTAACGTCCACCGCCACGGGCTACGACACTTTCTAAGGCATAACGCATTTTAGCCGAGGTTTCAGGGCTTATCGTCGTCCTCACAAGTTTTTTATCGAAAGTTTGAATGATGTTATTAGTTGCCGGCTCCAAGATATTTTTAACGATATAGGGTTGATAAAGGTTTCCTCCATTTACAACGGATGAGACGGCCGCGACTTGTTGAATAGGTGTCACACTTACACCTTGACCAAAGGCCGTTGTAACAAGTTCGAGTTCTCCTACTTTATCGAGTGGAAAGATGATTCCTTCGCCTTCCCCATTTAAATCGATCCCTGTTTTTGTACCAAAACCAAATTTATCTAAGTACGAAAATAATTTCTCTTTACCTAGCATTTGCCCTAGTTTAACAAAACCTGGGTTACAAGAATTTTCTAGTACTTGAAGAAAAGTCTGATCCCCATGACCACCTGCCTTCCAACAACCGATACGACTACCACTAATGGTAACACCACCACTATCGTAGAAATGATCATTTTCCATATCGATTAAATTTTCTTCTAAAGCGGCCGAAAAAGTCATTATTTTGAAGGTACTTCCTGGTTCGTATGAAGCCCAAATTGGTAAGTTACGAGATAAAGTTTCAAGGGAATATGCTTGGTAATTATTCGGATTAAAATTAGGACGCGAACTCATGCCTAAAATCTCACCATTATTGGGGTCGATGACAATAGCCAAAGCCATATCTGGATTAAACATTGACACGACGTTATCCATTTCTCTTTCGATAGCTTCCTGTATTTTATAATCGATAGTCAACTGAATATTCATTCCGTCTTGTGGTTCAACATAGACTTCAGCTAAATCAAGTTTAGTTCCTTTCGCATCCGAAAAATATTTAATCGCTCCCTGTTCACCTGTTAAATAGTCATCGTACTGCAACTCTAATCCCGATAAACCTTGATTATCGATTCCAACATAACCTAAAACATGGGATAACATATTGCCATATGGATAATAACGTTTGGCTTCTTTGACTAGATAGACACCAGGTAGTTCTAAAGAAGCAATTTCATCCGCTACTTCGTAAGATAGTCTTCTACCTTCAGGATGCACTCTTTCAATCGAAGTTACTTTATTTACGTGTTTGGCCATTTCATCTTCACTAACATTTAAAATTCGAGCAAGTTCTTTAGTTGTTTTATCTTTATCTTCTATTTGATTAGGTATTAAAACAAGTGAGGTTGTCGTAAGATTATCCGCTAAAACAACGCCATTGCGATCTAATATTAGTCCTCTATTCGCTTCGATTGGTAAATTACGACTCCATAAATCTCCTGCCAAACTAGATAGTTTTTTATAATCGACAACTTGTACATAAAAAACGCGGAAAATAATAAAAACAAATAATAATATAATTATTAGAAATAGAATTTTAATACGGGCATCTATTTTCTTGAAGAACATAGTTCCACCTCAAAAAAACATATGAAAAAAAAGAAGGAAGTATTCCCTCTTTTAATGGTTGAATTGTATATTAGTTGTTCTTGTCAATTATTTCTTCTTTGGTTTCGTTTTTAGCATCCTCTAATTGCACTTCGTGAATCCATTCTTTCTCTTCTTCTTTATCTATTACAGCTTTTGGTAGGTCTTACTTCTATTTCATTACCTAGTCCTTCAAAGGGTATATCCAATATTTCTGAAAGAATATGATTTCGATAATTATCACAATTTGACATAATACTCTTAAAGCAAAAATCACGCATACCGTAAGATTACTCGTTTACCTTCATAAAGTTCTTTATAATAAGTGTCCCTTTCTTCTTTATTTTTAAACGGGAAATACATATTTTCCATTCTTTCCGAAAGGGTACTCTAACACAAGTAAAAAACATTATCAAATCGCAAATTTTAAAAATTCCTCTAGTGGAATTTTTTTTGAAATTTATTTTGTCTCATAACTATCTCCAGTCTGATAATCAATCGTAACACCCGGCTCTACATTGTAGATAAAAACAGCAAATAAAACACCTTCGCCATTGTCTTCGACTGATTGAGCCTCTAAAAAAACTCCTTTAGCTACTAAATCATCACCTTCAAAAATAGGAGTAACCCGGTAAAGAACATGATTGCCTGTTTCTACAATGTAATCGTGCACCATATTTTCAAAAGGAAGCATTCCTTTCGTGTTAAAAGACCTAGTTCCTGTCATCAAGTTGTCTTTATTAGCATTTTCTCCAGTTAATTGGTAACCGATTAAGTGACACCTGTTATACAAGTATTTGCCATCGACAAAATCGTACTTTACTGTATGCCACCCCGACGGTTTAACACCTGCAATGCTACCTCGCTCTTCAGTGGGCATTAAATCCTTACCGATATTTGCGATAGCCACACCTACTCTTCCTAAAGAATCTAGAGGACTATATTTTTCATAAGAAGTAGTCGTTAAATCTTCTTCTTTAAAATCAGGTTTACCATTATTTACAATTACATATAAATCATCTTTATACTCTGGTATTTCTTCGATATTAAAACTAGGAAGAGTTAGAACCTCTTCTTTCGTTGGAAAGGCATAAGAGTACCCAATAATTCCAATAACAACTAATAAACTCAAAATAGATGAGACAAGTTTCTTATTTTTCATTACCTAAACCTCCTTTTGATAACGAACAAAAGTGATTTTGTCATGCGATTTTCCAGCAAATTCTATTCTTTCCACTTCTTTGAAAGATTTAATTTTTTCTTCATCGAACTTATTGCTAGCCGGATATACTCTATTCCAATAATAGATAAAGTACTCATTAACTTTACTCCAATCAGGCAAAGTAGTTTCAACTAAATAATAATCATCATCTTGCGGATTAAAACTAGTAATGGCTTCCGGAAAGACATCTTTAAATAACGAATAACTATAGTTATCCATATAAAGCTTGGTATCACCTATAATACTTTTTAAGTGCTTTCGCACTTCGATATCTTGACTTTGTCTTTTTCCAAAAAAATTCATTCCATTATTGTTATCTAAAAATAAAACTACTTTCATAATCTGACCTCTATCCTATATCCATTGTACCAATTTTTAAAAGAAAAAGAAACAGTTCTTAAGCTGTTTCCTTTACGTTTTCGAGACGTACACTTACTAATTTTGATACCCCCGACTCTTGCATCGTAATACCATACAAAGTCTTAGCATATTCCATCGTTTTCTTTTTGTGCGTAATAAGCAAGAATTGTGTCTTATCTTTATAGTGATCTAAGTACGTTCCAAAGTGATCGACATTAGCTTCATCTAAGGCTGCTTCAACCTCGTCAAACAAACAGAATGGGACACTTCGAACATTTAAAATAGCAAATAACAAACTGATAGCCGTGAGAGTCATTTCGCCTCCTGATAAAACTGAAATAGATTTTAGTTTCTTACCTGGAGGACTAGCATAAATTTCGACTCCCGTCTCTAGCAAGTGATCAGGATCCGTTAATTCCAAAGAAGCACTTCCTCCTTTAAATAATTGTTTAAATACCACTTGGAATTCCTTGTTAACTGCTTCGAACGTTGTCTTAAACTCTTCTTTCATAACGTCGTCCATCTCGTCGATTATTTCTAATAAAGTCTCCTTGGCATTCAGCAAATCGTCCTGTTGCTTTGTCAAGAACTGATATCTTTCGTTGACGCGATTATATTCATCGATTGCCTCTAAATTGACCATACCAATCTGTTTTAAATTGTTCTTGTACTTCGTAACTTCCTTACGGGCATCTTCTGGATCTAGTTCTAAAACATAATTTTGTTTAGCCTTTTCGTACGTCAACTCATAATCTTCACTTAGAGTAGTCAAAATTTGATCTAGTTGCACATCCATCTTACTTTTTTCAATTTCTTTAGTTTTTAATTCACTTTCTAAAGAACGAAGTTCACTATTACTAAGTCTCTGTTTAGCCTCCTCTTCGTCGATTGACACTTGCAAATTATCTTTTTCTTTATTAGCCCGTTTAATTTCTAAAATCAATTCTTCTTTTTTCCTAACTGTATCGTAATAGTCTGCCAAAGTCTCCTCTTCTTGCACCGATAGAGAGTCGTCAATTATATGACTATAGGAAACCAAATCCTTCTTGGCACTTTCTAAAGAAATAAGTTTTTCTTCTCGTTCTTTTAACTTACTCTTCTTTTGTTCTTCGAGTAAGAAAGTATTACCTTTTAATTCATAAAGTTTTTGTTCTTCCTTTTGAATATTTTCATCTAACTCTTTAATCTTTTTATCTAGTTCAGTTAGAACATCGCCAAGTTCCTGTTTCCGTCTTTTCATTTTTTCGAGTTCTACCTTATCACTGATACTACTCCTTAAGAAACCTAAACTTCCACCGGTCATACTTCCCCCGACGTGGATAACTTCGCCATCTAGGGTAACGATTTTATAACGAGCATGGATAAGTTTACTAATACGATTTGCTTCAGCCATCGTATCGACTACTAAAATATTACCTAATTGATTGAATAGAACACTACGGAATTTATTATCGAATTTGATCAATGAAGAAGCAAGGCCAATATAGTGACTATCGTTTTCTAAAAGAGCTTCGGTTTCAGCATCTATTCCTTTAGGCTTAATTATATTAAGAGGAAAGAAAGTTGCTCTTCCCAAACGATTATCTTTTAAATAATTGATTGCTTCTTCTGCTACTCTTTCGTTTTCGACAACTAAAAAGTTCTTTGAAGAACCAAGAGCTACTTCAAGCGCTTTCGTATATTTTTCATCCGTTTCAAAAAGATTTCCTAAAACTTGATAGACACCTTTTAACTTCGGATGATTTAGAACAGCTTGGACACTATTAGGGAGGTTTCCACCATTTTCAAGTTGATTCTCTAAAAGTTGGATACGATGTTCTAATTCAACCCGTTCCCGTTCGTGATTACTTCTTTCTTTATTAGTTACCTCTTTTTGGTTATAAAGTTCACTTAATTCTTGATTCTTGATATTCTCTTCTTTTCTAAGAGAAACTAAATCTTCATTTAGATGTGAAAGTTCTTCTTCTACTAAAGAAAGTTCAGTTGTTAACTTTAATTCTAACTCTGTAAGGCGAGTTACTTGTTCGTGGACTTTAGCATCTCCACCATCGTAAGTTTTTCTCTCTTCTAAGAGTTTTCGTTCACCATTTAATCTTTCTTCTTCGCGTGTTACCCTAAGTAAATCTTGATTAAATTGGGTTAACTTTTCTTCAACAGCTAGAAGTGTCGTTTTCATCTTATCTACTTTAACTTCTTGGGTGGTATTTTGCAAAGTGACGATCTTTTCGTTCAAGTCGTCAATTCGTTTTTTTGTACTTTGATAAATTTCATTTATGTGATCGATATCGTAAGTGATTAACGCAACTTCGATTTTTTCCAAGTTTTCTTTATTTTCAAGATAAGATTTAGCCTTAGCACTTTGTTCTTGTAATGGTTCTAGTTGAGACTCTAATTCCAAAATAATATCTTTAACTCTATCCAAGTTATTATGAGTTCTATCTAACTTTCTAATAGCCTCTTCTTTTCTTTTTTTATACTTTAAAACTCCGGCGGCCTCTTCGAAAATAATTCTTCTCTCATATGATGAATGCGATAAAATACGTTGTACTTCACCTTGCGAGATAATGTTAAAGGACTCTTTACCAATTCCACTATCGATAAAAAGATCGGTAATATCTTTAAGACGACACTTATCACCATTTAAAAAGTATTCGTTCTCACCACTTCGATAAACTCTTCTTTTAACGGCTACCTCTTCGTAAGGAACATTTAGATAGTGATCGCTATTATCGAAAATTAAAGAAACACTGGCTACATTCAAAGCATTACGATTTTTACTTCCCGAGAAGATAACATCGGTCATACTTCCTTCGCCACGTAAACTCTTAACAGATTGTTCACCTAAGACCCATCTTACAGCATCGACTACGTTACTTTTACCACTTCCGTTAGGTCCGACGATACAAGTAATGTTGTTATCGAGCGTAAGTTTTAATTTATCGGCAAAGGATTTGAATCCGCTCATTTCAATTTCTTTTAAATACATACTGGACCGCTCCTATCTTCACTAGTAAAATTGTACCATATTCTTGTGCTTCAAACAAGAAAAAAGAGGAAATGGCCCTTTTTAAGAAAGAAATTATCTATTATATATCAAGGAACTAAGGTTAGGCGAAACGAATGAGAAATATTTTAGGAAACATACTATTATCATTATACCATCCAAGTGTTTCCGATAAAGCATGTCCATAACATATTCCTTCATTACATGCAGTGGTGGCTCTGGTAGTACTATTTGTTGTATCGATTGGATTATATAAATCATAATATTTTGGATCTGGAAATTCTTCCCCTTCGGTATAATAGGTACCATTTGCTAATTTGCCATTAAAGCCTGAATTAAGAGATATGCTATTTCCACTTCTAGGTTTTCCATCTTCATCTGCTAAAGCTCCCATGATATATTCATTAGCACTACCCGACATATCATAGATTCCATAGATTGTTCCTGTTGTACTTGCCCCTGGACCACATACTCCTTTTCCATCTCCCAATTTCGTCATATCATCATACCTACATTGTCCTTCGCTTCGATAATCACTTTGGCTAGGAGTTCCATTACTACTTCCTGTTATATAAGTATCTGATTTATTTTGGTATATTTCTTTATTAGAACCAATGTAATTTAAGTTACCTTGTTTTCCATAAATACTTTTGGATAGATAAGCAACTGCACCCCACTCGCTATTCTTACTCATATGTGTATCTTCTGTTCCATTAAAACCATATTCATCTTTATATTCTGGTACTACTTCGATACTTCTCGTTTACTTCCCATATTTCCATATTTATCGATTACAAAGTATTTTACTATTTGTGTCCCCGTCACTTTTAAATTTAAATTATGAATTGTTATTATTTGATTTGTTAAATCATTATTTACTTCATCTTTCGCTGTTACTCCTGGCTCAACATAATAATCTCCTCTGGCATATGTTAATGTTGGTTCACCTGTTAATTCTTTTACTGGAGGATTACTATTTACTTGTACTACATTTATAGTTCTTGCTGCTACTCCTTTGTTTCCTCTTGTATCTAATAATTCGTAGTAAATTATATAGACTCCTTCTTGACTAGTATTTACTCCATCTACTACACTTATGAAACTATTGTAATAAAATCAATATAAATTATTATATAACAAGCTAAAATCCATTAATTTACAATATTTGATTATTTTTTGTAAAGAGAAAATTACTTATGAACAAAATGATTTATAAATAAATCATGCCCAAATCTCACGATTTGGTATTTCTCC
>CANQDB010000002.1 GCA_947591175.1 uncultured Bacilli bacterium | reverse complement strand
CGCTAAAAAAGAAGGTATTAAAAATACACGGAAAAGAAATAAGGCTTCTCATAGTAACTATGGTGGACATGGTCACTCAGGAAGAGAATATAACGACTAAGAAATTAGTCTTTTTTTTCGCCTAAATTTTGATATAATATAGATGGAGAGTGATATAAATGAGTTTAGTAGAAAGATTAGAAAATGATTTAAAAGACGCAATGCGTAATCACGATAAGGATACTCTAGCAACACTTCGCTTAGTTAAAGGAGCGATCCAACTAGAAAAGATTAACAATAAAAAAGAAGTAAACGACGAGTTAGTAATCGATGTTATTACGAAACAAATCAAGACAAGAAACGAATCGATTCGTGAGTTTGAAAAAGGTAACCGTCAAGACTTAGTCGATCAAACGAAAAAAGAAATTGCTTTACTTGAGCCTTATCTTCCAGCCCAATTAAGTGATGAAGAAATAGTTAAGATAATTGATGAAGTATTTGCTAAAGTTAAGCCAAGTGGAGCTAAAGATATGGGTCAAGTTATGCGTGAGATAACTCCTCTTGTTAAAGGCAAAGCTGATATGGGTAAAGTATCTAGCCTAATCAAAGAACGTTTAAATTAAAGTAGAGTAGCCTTCTACTTTTTCTTTTTCTAAGTTTTGAAAGTGTTACATATACTTTGATAGGTGGTTACATGTTTGACCGAATAAAAAAATATTGTATCGATTCGAACTTTCATTTTACCTATCAAGAAGGAAGACTAGATATCGTAAACTATGAAGAAATAGTTCTCTTAGAAGAAAATAGAATAACCCTAAAATGTAGTCTTGGGTTACTAGTTGTTAAAGGAAAAGACTTGTCGATTGCCAAACTCTTGGATCAGGAGATCTTAATCGATGGGTGGATTCAATCTATTGAATTAGGGTGAGAACTATGTTTAATAATCGTTATGTTGTAAAAATTGAAGGTAAAAATCCTCATCGGTTTCTTTTACAACTTATCAAGATGAAAATGAGTTTCTTTTCAGTTAAAGAAGAGAAAAACTTTTTAATAGTTGAAGTAGATGATGAGAACTATCAAAGACTTATAGATATGAAAACTATCTATGATATGAGTCTTCTAAGAATAAAAGGACCTAAGAATATCCAAAATATATGTTGGAAGATGCGTTACTTCTTCCTCTTTTTGGCTTTAGGATTAATACTACTTTGGTTTCTTACTAATATTATCTTTGAAGTCGAAGTAATTCATACTAAAAAAGAAATAAGAGAACTACTTTATCAAGAACTAAGAGAGTATAATATTAGTCCTTTTCACTTTTGTGTGTCGTTTGAACGTAAAGAAGAGATTCGAAATGAAATCCTAAAGAAACATAAAGATACTTTAGAATGGATCGAAATAGAACGAATTGGTACTAAGTATGAAGTTCGGGTTGAAGAAAGAAAACTGAATCCTCCTAAAGAAGAGTTAAGTCCAAGAGATATAGTGGCTAAAAAAGATGGTCTTATTACTAAAATCGAAGCGTCAACTGGCGAAATAGTGGCTAAGAAGAACCAATACGTAAGAAAAGGGGACATCCTAGTAACGGGAGTTATCAAAAATAAAGAAGACCCTAAGGCTTATGTTCCGGCGACTGGGAATGTCTATGCTGAAACTTGGTACAAAGTAACGGTCTCTTTACCACTTCATTATCACGAAGAAAAGAAAACAGGTAAAA
Source organism: uncultured Bacilli bacterium (assembly GCA_947591175.1). Taxonomy (GTDB): domain Bacteria; phylum Bacillota_I; class Bacilli_A; order RF39; family UBA660; genus Faecenecus. Next base: position 33,718 of record CANQDB010000002.1, on the reverse strand, counting down.
CTAAGAAACTTTTACAAATAAATTTTTTAGGTAAAAATATCTCTTTGTTAGATTTTAATCCTTTTAAAGATAAAAACACTCTAGTTACTTCCTTAATTAAACATACTTTTTTACCTCTTTCCTTAAACTGGGTCAAGGAAGAAGAACTGGAAGTTACCGATATTTCTTATTCTAAAGAAGATGCTATTGCTAAAGCCAAGGAACTAGCCGAAGAAAAAGTATTATCATCACTCGATGTAAACGCTCGTCTCTTGAGTCAAAAAGAATTGAAAATTACCGAAGAAGATAGTAAAATAATTATAGAATTGTTTTTGAAAGTAGAAGAAAATATTACGGACTATGCACCGCTTCAAGAAACGGAGCCAAAAGAGGAATAGAGGTGATACTAATGACATCAATTAAAGAGATTATGCATTTAACTTGGCCTATAATTGTCATTAGTGTCCTTATTATTGCTTCGTTAAGAATAACTTATTTAGTTAAGAATAGGGAGTCTTTTCTGTTGTATCGAGAACTACTATCCTTATTCTTTTTAATTTACACTTTGTATTTGTTCCAAGTAGTAACTTTTCAAGATGTTCTAGACATAGGTGAGGGTAGTAACTTTGTCCCATTTACGGAAATATTCCGTTATCCCTTTGGCAGTCGCCTCTTTATACAACAGGTTTTGGGTAACCTCTTGTTGTTTGTGCCTTATGGTTTCTTTGCATCCTACTATATCAAAAGCGAGAATTGGGTTATACCATTAGGCTTAGTTACATTTGCTTCTCTTTCGATCGAAATAACGCAATCTTTAATTGGTCACGTTTTCGATGTTGACGATATTATTCTAAATGTTCTAGGTGGTATGATTGGTTATGTCGTCTATCGTTTATTAATGCGTTTTCGTAATTCGATTCCCTCGGTTATTAAAAGAGAAGGTGTCTTAAATGCGATTGCTTTAGGAATTGTCGTTTTATTTATTATTTTTGTTTATCAATTGGCGGTGGTATAATGAACAAGGTTTATGTTTTTAATGAAACAAGTGAAGACTTAAAGAAAGAAGAAAAAGAAATAGCCAAGATCTTAAAATATGCCTTAAAAGAAGAAAAAGTAAAGAATGCCGAATGTAATGTTATCTTTGTCGATAATGAAAAGATTCACGAAATCAATAAGACTTATCGAAATATCGATAGAGAAACAGATGTTATCAGTTTTGCTTTAGAAGATAATTTGGATGTCGTGATGGCGATAAGACTTTTAGGAGACATCTATATTTCGGTCGATAAGGCTCATGAACAGGCTGAAAGTTATGGCCATTCGTTTAGGCGGGAACTTTCTTTTCTAGCAGTTCATGGACTTTTACATCTATTGGGCTATAATCACGAAGAAAAAGAAGACGAAATAAAAATGTTTGCTCGTCAAGAGGAGGTATTAACACATTATGGGATTACTCGATCGCTTTAAAAAACAAAAGAAAATTGTTCGTAATAAAGATACAGGAACGGCTCTTGTTCGTTATAAAAAGAGTTTCTTTCATGCTATCGATGGCTTTGTCTATGCCGTAAGAGAAGAACACAATATGATAATTATTATCATCGCCGCTATTTTGGTTGTAGGTTTTGGCCTATATTTTAATCTTACCGTTAATGAATGGTTATTTTGTATCTTAATGATCGGGGTGACTGCGGCCAGTGAGATGATCAATACAGCAATAGAGGCTACAATCGACTTAGCAATGCCGCAAATTCATCCACTTGCCAAGATTGCCAAAGATACGGCATCAACTGCGACTTTACTTTGTTCGATTACCGCTTTTATCGGTGGTTGTATTATCTTTGTGCCTAAATTTTTAGCACTATTTTAGGAGGTAGAATCATGAATATTAAAGATGAATTAATAGATTTATTAGATAACAGTTATGCTCCTTACTCAAACTTTCATGTCGCAAGTCTCGTCGTTATGAAAGATGGGACATGCTTTAAAGGAGTAAACGTCGAAAATGCTAGTTATGGAGCGACTATCTGTGCTGAAAGAGTTGCCATTACAACTGCTATTGCCGCGGGATATCGTAAAGGAGATTTCTCTAAACTTTATGTCATGGTCGATAGTGATAAGATCTCATCATCTTGTTTCTTATGTCGCCAAGTTATTTTAGAGTTCTTTGCAAGTGACGATGAAATTATCTTTAGTAATCGTAAAGGTGACGCTAAAAAATATCTTGTTTCAGAACTATGCCCAGAACCATTTACAAGCGAGGACTTTCTATGAGAAGCGGATTTGTAAGTCTAGTCGGTCGTCCTAACGTCGGAAAAAGTACACTTTTGAACTCTCTTTTGCAATCGAAAATTGCGATAACATCTGATAAAGCCCAAACGACAAGAAATAGTATTCAAGGAATCTATCATGATGAGGACACCCAAATAGTTTTTATCGATACACCAGGTATACATAAACCAGTTCATAAATTGGGTAATTTATTAAATAAAAAAGCCTATGAAAGTGTCGATGATGTCGACGTAGTACTCTTTTTAATCGATGCTTCTACAGGCTTCGGTAAAGGGGACCAATTTATTTTAAATCGCTTAAAAGAAAACGAGTCACCGGTTATCTTACTTTTAAATAAAGTCGACAAAATAAAAAAAGAAAAACTACTATCTTTAATCGATACTTATAAAGATTACTATGATTTTAAAGAAATAGTTCCTCTTTCGGCTTTGAAAGGTGATAATGTCGACCATCTAATTGAAGTCATTAAACCTTATTTAAAAGGAACTGAAAAAATATACGATGACGATGTTATTACGAATATTTCGAATTACTTCTATATTGCCGAAATCGTTCGTGAAAAAGTTTTACGTTTAACTGATAAAGAAGTACCACATGCCGTAACTTGTATGGTTGAGTCTTACGAAGAAAAAGATGACTATATCGAAATAGGTGTTCAAATTATAGTCGACCGCGAAAACCTAAAAAAAATTTTAATCGGTAAACAAGGCCAAATGATTAAACAAATCGGAACGGAAGCAAGAATCGATTTAGAAGAATATCTTGGCAAAAAAGTCTTCTTACGAACCTTCGTCAAAACTATCGAAGACTGGCGAGATAAAGAATACTACCTTGAAGAATTTGGTTTAAAAGACGAATAAAAAATTTAATTTACCTTCACAATATGAATAGAGGTGAAGGTAAAATGCATAGGATCTTATGGGAATTATTTAAAAAAACAGGAAACATTCAATACTATTTATTAGCTAAGAAATTAAAAGAAAAGAAGTGATGATATGGCACTAGTTGAAGTCGAAGGAATCGTCCTTGGCGAAACTCCTTATAGTGAGTCTTCGAAAGTTTTAAATGTCTTGACAAAAGACTATGGAAAAATAGGGATTCTCTCGAAAGGCTGCAGACAATTAAAAAGTCCTTTACGAAGTGTTAGTGCGCGTTTCACTTATGGCATTTTTCATATTTATTATAAAAAAGAAGGTCTATCGACCTTAAGTGCCGTGGATGTCCTAGATGCTTTTCCCTATCTTTTAGCAGATATTGAAAAAATAAGCTATGCGACTTATTTAGCAGATTTAACTGACCAAGTTCAAAAACAATCTAGTGTCGAGGAAGTCTACGATATCTTTATCGAAAGTTTAAAACGAATCGATGAGGGAATGGATGCTAGAGTTATTACAAGTATTGTCGAACTTAAATACTTAGAGGCTCTAGGAGTTCGACCTAATATCGATTCCTGTGCTCTATGTGGAAGCACTAAAAACATTGCCACGATTAGTCCTGATGTTGGAGGTTACGTCTGTCAAAATTGTTACCAACACGAAAAAATCTATAGCGATAAAATGATCAAATTAGTAAGACTTTTCTTTTACGTCGACTTAGCAAAAATTACTTCCTTAAAAGTAAGTACTTCCGTTCAAAAAGAAATCGAAGAATTTATCGATTTATATTACGAGCAATATACTGGTCTCTATTTAAAAAGCAAACATTTTTTAAATAATCTAAAGAAATTAGGAGTAGGTGACGGAAAGTGAAGGAAAAGCAAAGAAACATTAAACCATACCTCGTAGTAGGAGCCTTAGTACTCCTTATTTTTGGTGTATTGTTCTATATAAAAGGGATTTATCCGTTTGGTCCAAACTCTCTAATTTGGGGCGATATGCACGATCAAGTGACGGCTTTCTATTATCACTTTTACGATTGTTTTCATGGAAACGTTTCCTTGTTCATCGACTTCACGACGAGTGGGGGAATAAACTTTTTAGGAATACTTTCCTATTATTTAGCAAGTCCCGTAAGTTTTTTAATCCTCTTATTTCCCCGCCACGATATCTATTTAGCAGTCTCTATTCTAATCGTCGTTAAAATTCTCTTATCCAGTTGGGCAGCCCTTTATTTTATAAGACGTTACTTTAAAGATAGTCCGCATTATCTAAGCGTGTTACTTGCGTTACTTTATGCTTTTTCTGGATACCAACTACTTAATTATCAAATTACAGCGTGGATCGATATCGTTTATCTATTCCCAATCTTGATGATTGGTCTTAAAAAGGTTTTAGATGGTGAAAGTCCACTTATATATATCTTTTGTCTAGGAGCTTGTTTCATCTTTTCATTTTACTTGACGACCTTACTTGCTATATTTTTAGTCTTAGTCTCGGCCATCTACTTATACTGTTTTCACGCAAAAGAAAAACATGGCAAGGCAATCTTACAATTGGGACTCTCAACTGTCTTTGCCCTTTTATTATCTTCTTTCTTATTATTCCCAAGTTTATCACAATTATCCGTTTCTAGTAGAGTAGGGTTCGATCTTGAAAACTTGATGAATTCGAAATTTGGACCATTAAACGATAAACTATGTCTCTTTATTACCGCTGGATTCTCAATAGTTGGTACGATTCTTTTATTTTTCAAAGGCTATAAAAATAAAGAACACCATAAAATTCTCTATTTCTATGGAATAATTCTCATCTTACTGTTGTTGCCAATTATCGTCGAACCAATAAACAAGATGAACCACTTAGGAAGTTATGCTTTCTTTCCGCAAAGAATTGGCTTTGTTACTTTATTCCTCATGCTTATAGGAACTATCTATTACTTTACGAAAATTGCTAAAGAAAAAGAATTTCCTAAAAAAAGAATTCCTTATGCTTTTCTAATTACAATTATCTCGTCACTTGTAGCGATTGTGATTACTTGTGTTCGTTATGGAGCCTTACAAAAAGAAATATATAAAATATCATTAGGAAAAGATGTGTGGACGGCGACAACATTAATGATTATAATGTTAGTTTTGGCCTTAGGAATATTCCTTGTTTTAAAACTTAATAACTTTAATTACGATAAGAAGACTTTCTTTTTTATCTGGATATTAGTTTTAGTAAATATCGGTTGCTGTAGTCTTTTGTATTTTGGTATAGACTTTGCCCAAGAAGATTTGACAGGAGTTTACCAAGATATGGAAACGATGGGTACAACTTACCAAGATAAAAACTTTAAACGCGTTAAAAGTATCTATCCTAAATTAGTAATGAACCATGGAATGGTGACTAAATTCCCTAGTATCGATCATTTTACTTCTTTGACGGATAAAGAAAATATGCAATTCTTAAAAAGATTAGGTTACTCATCTTATTGGGTTAAAACCTATTCTATCGGAGGTACTCTCTTTAGTGATGCCCTTCTTGCAAACCAGTACTTAATCAGTAAAGAACCATACGAAAGTCCTTATTATAATTATATTTCCTATCAAGGTTCGATTCTTTTCTACGAACATAAGAATAGTATTCCATATGGCTACTTTATAGATCACGAAGTAGATATTCCAAAAGAGGCAAATGCTTTCGAAATGCAAAATACAATTTATCAGAGTATAACGGGTTCTAAAGATAATATCTTTGAAATAGATAAGACTCTATGGCAAAAGAAAAACTTATATATCTATAAAGATGAAGAGGAAGACGATTACCTGTACTACCACATTAGACACGATGGAAAAATCGCTTATCTCGAAAAGACAATAACTGTCAAAGATAAAAAAGATCTTTATTTAGAATTGATGTTTTCGATTGAAAACGAAAAAAATAAAGAAATACTAGAACACCTTAATATTTATGTTAATGGTAAACTCTTCCGGGCTAGTTATCCAGAAGAAATCGATAATGGTCTTTTAGACTTAGGTATTTATGAAAACGAAGATGTAACGATAAGACTTGAATTCGAAAAGACAACACCATTAAAAATATTAGAAATCGGTATGATGGATGTTGCTAAGTACGAAGAATTTATTTCTAACGAAGGAGCAGCACTTACTATAGATTTTGCTAATAACCAAGTCAACGTTAAAGTCCAAGGAGAAGAAGGGAAGATATTATTTTTACCGATTACTTACAACAAAGGTTATCAAGTAGAAGTAAATGGTAAACCGAGTGAAGTACTATGTCTATACGATAATTACTTGGGTGTCAAAGTTGAAGATGGTCTAAACGAAATAACTTTCACTTATACATCCCCTGGCTTTAAGGCTGGTCTATTACTAAGTGTCGTAACAATACTTGCAATTATCGTGTTATTTAAAACGAATCTTTATACTAAAATAGTAAGTAGTAACTTCTTACAAAAGATTGCTCTATATTTATATCGAGCCTTGTATTTAGTCCTATTAGTGGCTATCTATTTAGTACCTTTTATTGGCTTTATCATCTCGTTTTTCGTCCATCTTAAATACTAGTTATAACAAGGGATAAGGATTGACTTATCTCTTTTAAATTTATAAAATAAAATACATTAAAGAGGTGAGGAATATGGCTGATTTTGAATTAACTATTCCAACTATAGATGAGTTCAAAGCCCTAAAAGAAGGAATAGATAATATTTCCCTATGGGATATAAATGATTTTCTTCCCACCGATTATGCCTTAGCTAGAGGGGCGAGATCTGATGGCTTATTTTGGACACAAAGTGCTTATAATAAGTGTTTCGTTTATGTTGCAAAATTTCAGACTGACTCTAGCCAATACGATAATTCAGGACATTGTATATCAGGTATTTGGCCTATTCTTAAACCTAAATCGCATGCCTTTGCCCAACTTTTAAATAATCAAGAAGAAAAGAAATCATCAGAAGTAAGTGTTGTTACTTTTGGCGAATATCCAACATCGAAAGTAAGTGAAGAAGAAAATACAAATTTAGAGCTACTATATAGTTATAATAAACTTCTAGAAACAAGCAAAACTTACACTTTAGAAGCCCAACATTCCATTCTAATACAAGATCCATTTCAAGAAGAAAAACTTAAAGAATATTCATATAACAATAAAAGGTATGTAAGAGTACCATACTTATATTATGGAAAATACAATATCGTTGCTCAAGAAATAAAGTACTATTGGTTTGAGGTTGAACCTATTACTTGGTATCGTCTTCATAACTTTGATTTTTATATAGCTAAGCAAATCTTAGTAGGGGGTATTCCGTTTGATGATCGAAATCTTCCTTATGATGGAAAATTTGCAAATACCAATCTTAAATGGTATATCGATAACTATCTTTTAGAAGAGATTAGTCCGTCGATAAGTAAAACCCAATCTTCTATATTAGATGAAGATCAAGAACTTCAAAAAATAATGTTCAAAAAACGCCTAAAGAAATAGAAGGAGAAAGACAATGAAAGATTTTGAATTAACTTTACCTAAAGTTGAAGAAACAATGAATTCAAGAGCACCAACACATTCTCTTTTTGCCCAAAAGACTTATAAAGATATTGAAGAAACATTTTTGGCCTGTGCCTTAGGGCTTACAACCTTTAGCCCAACTAGACCTTTTTGGACTCAAACGAAAGATAGTATTGAAGGTAATTTTTCCTATGTTTATATTAATTTTTCAATATCCGAAGTATATGCTCGGTATATTGGAATTTGTCCTATCCTTGTTCCATCTTCGAAACTATATGAGAAACTTTTACTAGAAGCAACTACCAGTAATTTAGGAATACCCCAAGTTGTCTTTGGCGAATATCCTAAGTTTCTTGTATCTACTTCTAAAAGTAATACTTTAACCCAAGCCTTAATGGAGAATAAACTAAAAACAACGGGCAAGATTTATACTTTTGACGAAATCAAACATACTGATATAATTACTCCTTTTAAACCTGTTACCTACGAAGAGTATGAATATCAAGATGAAAAATTTATTAACTTGAAATGCCCATATAAAATAGATTATGAAACCTCTGAAAGAGTGCGACGTATTCAAGAAAATGAATATGTTTGGGTTCGAGTTGCACCTTTATTATGGCTTGTTAATGAAGAAGAGAAAAAGTTAATGTCAAGAGATATTATTTTAGCAGGTATTCAGTTTAATAGTGGTTTAAAATACGATGGTAATTTTGCTAAGTCAAATATAAAATGGTACTTAGATACTTATATGTCTAAGGAGATTCTTCCTAAAAACTATAAACCTCTATCTTCTTCAATATTAGATAAAGATGAAGATCTACAAAAAGTTATGCTTAAGAAGATTAGGAAAAATTAAATTAAAATCATTGACTTACAAACCTTTGTATGATATAGTAATTTTACTAAATATTTTTGTACATTTGTAAAAAAGAATTCATATATTTTGAATAACTATCTTTGAATTGCTTTTAAAAGAATTATAAGTAAGAGAGGTGAAAAAAATGGACGCAGAAACTATTGCTAAATATTATTTATCAAAAGATCCTGAAAGAATATTGTTTAACAATCATGTTGTCGTTAAGAATCATCGAAAGTTTTATGAAGGAAACGCTAGACTTAATAAATATTTATTTTTAACGCAAGTCATTTATCTAGCCAAATATGAAAAGAAACTAATTAAGGATGACTTTGTTGCTTATGAAAATGGACCAATTATAGACTGTATTAGAAAAGGTTTTCCTATTATGTTTGCTCGTAATGAAAAAGTTAGTATTCCTTCGAATATAAAAACTTTCTTAGATAAAATATACGATTCTTTGATAAATGCTTCTTATGAAGAACTTATCGAAATAACCCATGAAGATCCAGAATGGATAGAATTAAGTAAAGATACTTTTCATGCCCCAGTAATGAATTTAGAAAAAAATATTGATGAATATAAACATCGCTACAAAGGACTTATAGAAGCACTTCATTTATGAATGATAAACTTGAAGTAGGACAAGTATTGTGGCTTAAAGTTAAGTATCAAATAGATATTGTTTCAGAAGTAAAGCATCCTATGTTAATTGCTAAAATCGAAGAAGATTATATAGAAGTAATTGCTTTAGATTCGACAAAAGGTAAAATGCATCAGTTATATCACAAGTATAACTACTATATAAATTCAAATAATCCTAACGAAAAAGATATTTATGAAGATAGTTACGCACAATTAAACACAAAATTAACGATTGATAAGATAGAAGAATTAAAAAATGCAAGAAAAACAACAAAGAAATTGTCTAGAGATAAATTGAAAGATCTTTTAAATGAATATAGATATTATCAAGAAAAATATGGAGTTGATGAGCAGAGAATTGTTCATATGACTAATAATGAAATATTGTATTTAAATTCGGATATTCAAAACGTCAAAAGTGAAGTTGCTTGATAAAGTAAACCTATTGTATATAGACAAATACATAAAGTAATTCTCTTGACGAATGAACAAGAATATAATAAAATGTTAGTAATGAATGCGATGACGGGCTTGGAAACCTAGCAGCAATACGAAATGAGGGATTCTTAATCGAATAAGTAGAGTGGAACCGCGGAAATTAGACCGTCTCTACACAAGATAAGGGTCTTTTTATTTTTCTAGGAGGAAAAGAAAATGAAAAATAAAAGTATTACTTCCCGTGATGAAGATTTTGCTAAATGGTATACAGATGTCGTTCAAGCAGCGCACTTAGCAGCCTATTCCAACGTTAAAGGTTGTATTGTTATGGAACCTAATGGCTATGCTATTTGGGAAAAGATTCAAAAGACACTAGATGAAATGTTCAAAGAAACAGGACATCAAAATATTTGTATGCCTTTACTAATCCCTGAAAACTTAATGCGTAAAGAAAGTGATTTAATTAATGGCTTTGCTCCAGAAGTAGCGTGGGTTACTAAAGGAGGAGAGAAGGATTTAGACGAAAGAATGTGTATTCGTCCAACTTCCGAAACCCTATTTAGTGACTATTACAGTACTATAGTTAAAAGTTACCGGGATTTGCCAGTTAAATATAATCAATGGTGTAACGTTTTACGTTGGGAAAAAGAAACTCGTCCATTCTTAAGAAGTAGAGAGTTCCTATGGCAAGAAGGACACACGATTCACGAGACTAGTGAAGAGGCCGAACAAGAGACAAGACTTATGCTCGATATTTATAGAAAGTTCTTTGAAGAATATCTAGCTATCCCTGTAATTACCGGTAAGAAAACGGAAAAAGAAAAATTTGCGGGTGCAGAATACACTTTAACTGTCGAAGCCATGATGTATAATGGTGTATCTTTACAATCGGGAACTAGTCACTATTTCGGACAAAAATTTTCGAAAGCCTACAATATTAAATTCTTAGATAGAAATAATGAGTGGCAGTACGCTTATCAGACATCTTGGGGTGTTTCAACTAGAATGATTGGTGGACTAATCATGGTTCATAGTGACGATAATGGTTTAGTTTTGCCACCTAAGATTGCTCCTAAACAAGTAATTATTATTCCAATTAAGGAAAGTGAAACAGTTAGTGCCTATGTTTCTACATTAGAAAAAGATCTTAAAGATAAAGGCCTTACCGTAAGTGTCGACCATAGTGACAAATCTGCTGGCTTTAAATTTGCGGAAGCCGAAGTAAACGGAATTCCAGTCCGTATCGAAGTAGGGGACCGTGACCTACAAGAAGGTAAAATTACCCTTGTTCGAAGAGACACGAGAGAAAAAATAGAAGTAGCCAAAGAAAGTGATATCTCTTCAAAAGTTATCGAACTATTAGATACTATCCAAAAAGATATGTATGATAGAGCCAAAGAAAGAAGAGAAGAGTTTACTTACGAAGCCCATAATTATAGTGAAGTAGAAAAGATTATGAATAATCATCCAGGTTTCGTCAAGGCTATGTGGTGTGGCGATCCTGAATGTGAACTTAAAATGAAAGAAATCAAAGGTACAAAATCACGTTGTATTTTAGAAAATGAGAAACCAATTGACGATAAGTGTGTGGTATGTGGAAAGCCTGCTAAACACCTAGTCGTTTGGGATATCCAATATTAGGAGGACGTTATGACAAAATTATCGATGGAAAAATTAGTTAATTATTGTAAACAGTACGGTTTTATCTTCCAGGGAAGTGAAATCTATGGAGGACTTGCTAATACTTGGGATTACGGTCCTTTAGGAAGTAGAATTAAAAATAATATTAAAGATACATGGCGCAAACGTTTTATTCAAGAACGTCCTAATGCTTACGAAGTTGATGCCGCAATTCTAATGCATCCAAGAGTTTGGGAAGCAAGTGGACATGTCGCAAGTTTCTCAGATCCTTTAATCGATTGTAAACATTGTAAAGCAAGACACCGGGTCGATAATTTAATCGATGACTTTGACTCGACCGCCCATGCGGACGGCATGACCCAGGAAGAAATGATGAACTACGTTATAGAACATAAAGTACCTTGTCCAAAATGTGGTAAAAGTGATTTCACACCGATTAGACAATTTAACTTGATGTTCGAAACCTATCGTGGTGTAACAGAAGATAGTAAAAATAAAATTTATCTTCGCCCCGAAAACGCCCAAGGAGAGTACGTTAACTTCTTAAATGTCCAACGTTCAATGCGAGCAAAACTTCCATTTAGTATCGGCCAAGTAGGTAAGGCCTTCCGTAATGAGATAACTCCAGGTAACTTTACTTTTAGAACGATTGAATTCGAACAGATGGAATATCAGACCTTTTGTAAAGAAGGAACTGATAGTGACCTTTATGACTATTTCAAAGAGTATGCTAAGAAATACTTTATGGATTTAGGAATTCCTGAAAATAAACTACGTTATCATGATCATGAGAAGTTAGCTCATTATGCCAAAGAAGCCTGCGATATCGAATATGAGTTTAACTTCGGTTGGGGTGAAATCAATGGAACCCATAATAGAACTAACTACGATTTGAGTCGTCACCAAGAGTATTCTAGTGAATCTCAAGCCTATTTAGATCCTGAAACAAACGAGAAATTTATTCCATATATTATCGAGTCAACTGTCGGATGTGATCGCTTAGTTTTAGCCATTTTAGATAATGCCTACGACGAAGAAACTTTAAAAGATGGTACAACTAGAGAAGTTATGCATATTCATCCATTCCTTGCTCCATATAAGGTAGCAGTCCTTCCGCTCGTTAAGAAATTCCATAGTGAAAAAGCTACAGAAATTTATACGATGCTAAGTAAACATTTTCCAACTAGTTATGATGAAACCGGTAACATCGGTAAACGTTATCGAAGACAAGATGCTATTGGTACACCATTTGCTATTACGATTGACGATAATACTATCAATGAAAACACTGTAACGATAAGAGATCGTGATACAATGGAACAAATTACTTTACCACTCGATAAAGTAGTAAATTATATTGAAGAACGAATTAAGTTCGAATAAGTACAAATTGCCTGTCAAATTGACAGGTATTTTTTTGAATTTACTTGACTGGGGGGGGGTATGTTTAGATTATAATGTAATTAACATAGAGGGAGTTGATTTTTAAATGGAAGAAAAAAACAATCAAAAGAAGAAAATATTGATACTAGTTTTAGTATTAGGTTTAGTTCTCTTAACGATAGGAGGAACTTATGCCTTCTTTACTTATACTAGGCAAGGACAACAAGAAAACGTCTTAACAACAGGTAGACTATATTTTATTTATGATGAATTAAGTGATATACCTGATAATAGCATTGCTATTCAAAATGCTTATCCTGTCTCTGATGAGAAAGGTAAATTACAAGAAGGACAAGGTATGTTTGAATTCCAAATAAGAGCTACGACTAGTGGTTCAGCTATCAATTATGAAGTTTATTTAACGAAAGATGATAGCTCTACTTTGGATGAAAAGACAGTAAACACATATCTAAGTTCTGTACCAACTAAAGGTGGAGATATTGAAACTGAGTCTGCAATAACAAATGAATGGACAAAAAAAGATATCAATCAATACAATAAACTATGGATAAGTCAAGAGCCACCAGTAAAAGAAGCCGGCAATGGAAAGACTTTATTACAAGATACTGTACCTGATAATCAAACAGATTATACAAAGACATATAGATATAGAATGTGGGTAAATGAAAATGCAAGCGGAACAGATGAAGAAGGAAACTGGATATATGGCGGAAAGAGTTTTACAGTAAGAGTTAATGTCTATGCTTCAAATGAAACATTACCACCACCAATAGCCCCACCAAACTACATTCGTTCATGGGCAGTATATAATGATGAGTATGGAGCATATGGTCCAATTGAAGAAGAAGTGGATTTTCATACTTCTGAATTAAAAGACCAAATAACAAGTATCGTATTTGAAAAGAGTAGTGTTGCTCCATTAGATCCAGAACAAGAATGGGATGTATCAGAAGAGCAAGATGGAAGTATAATGGCTTATTTAGTTCCAGATACAGAAGCAAAACGACTATCTAATAAATCGTTGGAAATAAGTAAAACAAATACTTTAATTAATTTAGGTAATCAAACAAATATAAAAGCAACTAAAATGGCAGATATTCCAGAAAACCCAAAGAAAGTAATCATTCAATCGAGAGGAGACATTTATGCTAATCCAATATCCGCATATATGTTTAGCGGTGATTATGAAGAAACATTTTACTATTTACAAAAAATAGAATTTAATAACTTCAACACATCTAAAGTAACAAATATGTCTTATATGTTCTACTATTGTGAACAATTAAGTACAATTACAGGAATCGAAAATTGGGACACATCAAGTGTAACTGATATGTCTGCTATGTTCTCCTATTGTGAACAATTAAGTACAATTACAGGAATCGAAAATTGGGACACATCAAGTGTAACTGATATGTCTGAAATGTTCATTAGCTGTAGCCAATTAGCCTCGATTGATATAAGTGGATGGATAATTCAAGAAGAAACAGATGTTGATGAGATGTTTTGTAATTGTCTTGCTGATGAAAATGAAGGAATTATAGGTCTTGATAAAAATCAAGAACGTCAAAGTGAAATGACTATTTTTAGGGGAGATGTTTGATAATATTATTTTAAAAAGGTCGCAATAATTAAATACACATAATAGGGTTCTTCTATATATGGAAAGTGCCCTTTTTCTTTGATTAAAACAAGACCACTATCAGGAATCTCTTTCTTCATCCTTTGACCATCGCTTAGAGGAGTTATATCGTCCTTTTCACCCCATATTAATAGTGTTGGAACATCTATATCTTTAAGATAGGGGACTAAGTCTTCTTTGACGACATTTTGAAAAGTCTTACGCATATCGACTGGTAAATTTTTATAATCAGTAGAACCAAATCTTTGTAATAATGCCTCTTGATACTTCTTTTTAAGAATTGATGGGAATATATTACCAAGTTTCTTTAATAATTGATAGAGTTTACCTTTAAACTTTTGCCATAGAGTTTTCTTAGGAATGACTCCTGCACTATCCATTAAGATTATCTTTTCAATTGGTACTTTATAATAAGCCTTTAAAAGAATAGCAATTCTACCACCAAATGAATGGCCTAAAAGAATAGGTTTATCTATTTTCTCTTGCTCTATGAACTCTTTTATAAGAAGAGCATAATCATAAATAGTTAAATCATGTGAAGTGAACTTAGTGTTCCCGAATCCTGGATAATCGAATAAATAGACTGTATATTCATTTTGTAAAGCAGACGCAAGATTATTAAAAGTCTTTCTCGTATCACCCCAACCTGGAAGTATAAGAATTACCTTATCTTTATTTGTACCTAATTTTTCATAATATAGCGAAATATCTTGATAATCAAAATACATTATTTTCACCTATAATAATCTATGAATTTAATTATTGGTTTGTTCCTAAACGACAAATCTAGAAAAAATAGTATACAAATCAGTAAACTATGATATAATAGAAGTGTCTAGAGGGATACGTTTGTTATCCAATATAAAACCGACTAAAATAACGATACGGGAGTTCGGATCAGTTACCGGTGTTGAATACCTTTTCCTAATCGACTAGGGATCCTAATGGTAGCGTATGAACACCCACCTGTACATGGGTGCAGGTTTTATCGTTGATAACATCGACCCTTTGGACTTAAGAAAGACTAAAACGAGCAAAACGCTCGCTTTTTATTGCTCAAAATAAGTATTTTAGGGTATAATGATGTTGGTAGCAAGAAGGTGTAAAAGATGTATTATTTTCCTATTTTAAAAAATGATACTTTGGAAGTAAATAAGTTATCACTTAAGAAAATAGCTAATTTTACATTCCCCAAGGAAGCCTCTTTTTTAGAGCCTTGCCTTATTTTAAATCCTTCCGAAAGTACTAGACAAAAAAGGATACCCTTATATGGAGAAGCCTTTTTACCACTTGAAATTATTGAACAAATTCAAAGAAATCCCTGGTCATTTTACTATTTACATGGTAAAGACAAAGATTATTGTTTACCAACACCGAAATTTACATCATATCCTGGGTTTATATTTTTGAGTGAAATATTATTATATTATCATTTACTATATCAAATGGCTGATGAAAAAAGAGTCGATGAATATTTAGATTTAGAAAGATTGCTGGATGCCGAAGGCAGTTTTCAAGAAACACTCGAACTATTAAAAGAAAAAGATATTAAAATAAAACAACGAAAGGAACTTTTACCGCCTTTTGTCGAAGTAACATCGTATTTAGAGTTACCACTTTTAAAAGTTAAATCAAATAAAGGAAATAGAGTTTTTTCTCTCGATGAGAGATGGAATAATTATCTTCCTTTGGCTAAACAAAATAGTGATTTTTTAGAGAAAGTAAAGAAGTATACTTTAGAAGATAGAAAGTAGGAAAGATAAATGAATGAATCTTTTTCAAGGTTTATAAAATTGATTGGTGAAGATGATTTTAACGCAATGAGTCAAAAGACAATTGCCATTATCGGGCTTGGTGGAGTAGGAGGCTATGTCGTCGAAACATTAGCAAGATGCGGTATCTCCTCGTTTATTTTAATTGATTACGATACTGTTGCGCCTTCTAATATCAATCGGCAAATAATTGCCTTAAACTCAACTATCGGTAAAAAGAAAGTAGATGCGTGGGAAGAACGCTTGAAAGATATTAATAAAGATGTAGCGGTTAAAACGTTCGACTTTGTTTACGATGAAACGAAAAAAGATATATTGTTTTCGGAAAAAATCGATTATCTAGTCGATGCCTGTGATGATATCAAAGCCAAAGAAAATTTGATTTCTACGTGTTTGGAAAAAAACATTCCTTTTATAACTTCGATGGGAACTGGTAAAAGATTAGATCCAAGTAAATTGTACCTTACTGATCTATGTAAAACAAATTATGACCCAATCGCTCGTATTTTACGAAAATGGGTTAAAGATAATAATATCAAAGGAAAGATTCATGTCGTTTGTTCAAAAGAAACGCCAAAAAAAACAATTGGTAAAGAAATACCAACCTTTGCTCCAGTTCCAAGTACTGCAGGGTTACTTATTACGTCATATATTATAAATTACTTTTTAAATGATAAAAAATAGAGCCACATAACGTGAACTCTATTTATTTTATAACTTACGATATAATCCGATAGCCTTACCTAAGATAGTGACATTATCTAAAATAATAGGAGCCATCGTATCGTTTTCCGGTTGCAAACGGAAGTGACCATTTTCTTTATAGAAAGTTTTAATCGTAACTTCATTCTGGTCAGTCATAGCAACAACCGTATCTCCATTATTAGCGGTCGATTTACGCTCGACGATTACGATATCTCCATCGTAGATACCGACATTTATCATCGATTCACCACTTACTTTTAACGTAAATACATCTTTCTTTTTAGGAAGTAAATTAGCAGGCAAAGCAAAGAACTCATTAGGAACTTCGATAGCTTCGATAGGACTTCCAGCTGTAACTTTACCAAGTAGGGGAACCTGAACTACATCTTCCTTCTTATCTTCAAATTCGTTAGGTACTAATAATTCAATAGTTCTATTTTTAGTAGCCGACTTTTTAATATATCCTTTCTCTTCGATTTTTTTAATATGAAATTGGGTCGTGGCAGGAGATTTTAAATTAAGAATCGCTCCTATCTCCCTAACAGTAGGGGGGAACCCATTTTCAGCAATAAATTTTTTAATTACTTGTAAAATATCATGTTGGCGATCTGTTAATTTTTCCATTAATCTTCCTCCTTTAATTTTACTTTAACACAAAAAGTGTCAACTGTCAAACAAATGTTTAAAATTTTTCAAAAATATATTGACTATACGTTTGTTCGATAATATAATTGAAGTATAAGAAAGAGAGGTAAAGGATTATGAAAAAGAAATTGAGAATCAAAAAACAAGTAATAGGAGTTATCGTTGGCTACATTATTGTAGCGTTAATTTGCCTCTTAGGGATGCATCGGATTGAAATGCTAGAGAGTATCGAAGATATCGAGGCTTGTAATCAGAAAGTAACGATGAACGTCCAATAGATGTTATTTTTTTCTTTTTGTTCAATTTACAACGATTGCGTGTTATAATTGTAATATCTACGAGGAGAAGTATAAATGAAAAAAATAATTTTAATTGATGGAAATAATATTTTATTCCGAAGCTATTATGCTACGGCCTATAGTGGTAGCAATCTAAAAAATTCAAAAGGTTTTCCGACTAATGCCCTCTATGGGTTTATCAATATGATTAATAAGATATTGAACGAAGAAAAACCAGAATATGTGATGATTGCTTTCGATAAAGGCAAGACCTTTAGACACGATAAATATCCGGATTACAAAGGTGGAAGAGGAAAGACTCCCGACGAGTTACTTGAACAATTCCCAGTAGCAAAACAATTGACGGAAGCCATGGGTATCACTTATCTTGAAATCGACAATTACGAAGCCGATGATATAATCGGTACATTTGCCCAAAAAATCGAAGAAAGTACGGATTATACGGCGACTATCATCAGTAGTGACAAAGACTTATTACAACTAGTGACTGATAAAGTAGATATGAAACTATTAAAACAAGTTGGGTTTGTCAGGATGCACGTTAAAGAGTTCCAAGAAACTTATGGGGTTGACCCTATTAGAATGATCGATTTAAAAGCCTTAATGGGTGATCCTAGTGATAATATACCAGGTGTCAAAGGAATCGGTGAAAAAACAGCTATCTCCCTACTTAAACAATATGGAACAATCGATAATTTATATCAACATATAGATGAAGTTAAAGGTAAGGTCAAAGAGAAACTGGAACTTGATAAAGAGTCATGCTACATGAGTTACGATTTAGCAACCATCTATCGCGAAGTTCCAATCAATACCGATTTCGAAAGTATTCGTTATCGGGGAATCGATCCTTTGAAGTACATCGAATTATTAGAAAATTTGGAGTTCTATTCATTGATTAAGAAAATAGATATTCCTCAAGACCTTATCAAAGATGAAAAGAAGGAAGAAGAAAAACTAGAGATAAAAAATATTACCACTAAAGAAGAATTAGAAAAGTTGAAACTTACTAAGCCATATGCTTTCTATTTAGAAATTCTAGGTAACAATTATCATCGTGATAAAAAACTTGGAATTGGTCTTTATAGTGATGAAATACAGGCCTTTATTCCTTATCAAATACTTTTGGAAGTACCTAACTTCTTAGCCGATGATATTCCTAAATACACGTACGATTTGAAAAAAACTCTAGTGCCATTTTTATACGATAAGTGTAAACTCAACAGTTGTTCATATGACGCCATGATTGCAGCGTACCTCTTAAATAAAAACGTTAAAGATGATGTAGCATATCTCGCTAAAAGTATGGGATATGAAATGCCTTTTTATGAAGAGGTTTTTGGAAGTGTTAACGTCAATAGTAGACTTAAGGAACCACCTTTGGAAGTTGTCTCAGAACTAGCTGTTAAGAAAGCTAAATTCGTCTATGAAAACGTTAAAGATTTCGAAGAAGAACTAAAAAAAGAGGAAGCTTACCCGCTTTTTGAGAAGATCGAAATGCCTCTTACTGAAGTGTTAGCCGATATGGAGTACACAGGTATTTATGTCGACCGGGAGTTCCTCGAAAAAATGAGTTTAGAATTAAAAGAACAAATGCATAAGATCGAACAAGATGTTTTTGCTATGGCTGGAGTCGAATTTAATTTGATGAGTCCGAAACAATTAGGTGATGTTTTATTCAGTAAACTAGGGCTCCCTTATCCTAAAAAGATTAATCCTGGACAACGTTATTTGACAAATAAAGAGATTCTCGATAAATTGGCTCCAAATTATCCGATTGTTGAGAAAGTCTTAGAACATAGAATGTTATCTAAACTTTATACGACTTATACGATTGGTTTAATGAACGAAATCCATGCGGATGGTAAAATTCATACGATTTATACGCAAACATTAACTAGAACGGGAAGATTATCATCGATTAGTCCAAATCTTCAAAATATTCCGATCCGACTAGAATATGGAAAATTAATTCGGAAAGCCTTCTTACCATCGCCAAATTGTTTCCTTTTATCTAGTGATTACTCGCAAATAGAACTAAGAATGTTTGCTCATATGGCCCATGCTGAAAACTTAATCGAAGCCTTTAAATCAGGTAAAGACATCCATATGAAAACAGCCATGGATATCTTCCACGTCAAAGAAAACGAAGTCACTAAAGATATGCGAAGAAGTGCTAAAGCCGTTAATTTCGGAATCCTTTACGGAATAAGTAGTTTCGGTTTATCAGAAGACTTAGGAATCGATATTGCTTCGGCTAAGAACTTTATTAACGATTATTTGAATACTTATCCAGGTATTCGGGAATATATGAACGATGTCATTGCTAAGGCTCACAAATTAGGTTATGTAAAGACTATTATGAATCGTAAGAGAACTATCGAAGAACTACACAACAAAAACTATATGATTCGTAGTCAAGGTGAACGAATGGCTTTAAATACGCCCGTTCAAGGAAGTGCTGCCGACATCTTGAAAAAAGCGATGATTGAAATATATAAAACATTTAATGAGAAGGGTCTAAAAAGTAAGATGTTACTCCAAGTCCACGACGAATTAGTTTTCGATGTCGCAGAAGATGAGGGCGACACAGTCAAAGAAATCGTTCGTGATATTATGGAAAATACATATAAGTTAGATGTACCATTAAAAGTAGATATCGAATGTGGAAGCGATTGGTACGAAGCGAAGTAGGAGGTTTTAGTTATGCCAGAAAAACCAGAAGTTGTGACTGTGGCCAAAAGTCTCAGTAAAAAAATAGTCGGTAAAAAAATCACCAAAATGGATGTTTTTTGGGATAATATTTTAGAGTATCCTCCTAAGAAAGAGTTCCAAAAGAAAATAGTAGGGCAAGTAATATTAGATGTTACGACCCGTGGTAAATGGATTTTAGTAGAGTTAACAAATGATTACTTATTAATTCACTTACGGATGGAAGGAAAGTTTTTCTTCCGCGATATCGGTGCTCCACGTAATAAACATGAGCACGTCATCTTTACTCTCGACGATGAGATTGAATGGCGTTATCACGACGTTAGAAAATTCGGTAAAATGGTCCTCATTTCTAAAGAAGAGGCATTTTCTAAAAAGCCTTTAGTCGAACTAGGTCTCGAATACGATGATCCTACTTTAACTAAAGAGTATCTTTATGCCAAATTAAGAAAGAAAACCTTGCCGATTAAAACAGTCTTACTAGATCAATCTATTATTGCAGGGATTGGTAACATATACGACGACGAAATTCTCTTTTTGAGTAAAATTAGTCCTAAACAAAAAGCAAATACCTTGTCGAAGAAGAAATGTGATGAGATTATTTCCCATACGAAGGAAGTTTTAAGTAAGGCAATTGAAATGGGTGGTACTACTATTAAAAGTTATACTTCGGAAGAAGGAGTTCACGGAAGATTCCAAGATGAACTTTCAATTCATGGTCGCAAAACTTGTCCTATCTGCCATAGAGATACCGAAAAAATATTTATTGGTGGAAGAGGTACATATTATTGTCCTAATTGTCAAAAATAAAGATATAGAAAGGGGAGAAGCTAAATGAAAAAAACGAAAATTATTTGTAGTATTGGTCCTAAATCCCAAGATTGGGAAGTTTTTAAAGGCTTAGTCGAAGCAGGGATGAACGTGGCTCGTGTTAATTTTTCACACGCTACTAAAGAAGATATAACTGTTGTTAAGTCTCTTGTCGATAGAGCCAATAAAGAGTTAGGAGCAAATATTGGACTTTTATTTGATACTAAAGGACCCGATTTAAGAACTGGTGCCTTTGCAAACGATGAAATAGATTTAGTCGCAGGAAGTAAAATTAGAATAGTCGACCATGAAGTAGTAGGTACTAACGAAGAGTTTTCTCTAAATTACCAAGGAATACTTCATAATCTATCAGTCGGTAACAAAATACTTTTGGAAGATGGATTTTACGAACTTGAAGTAGAGTCAATCGAAGAAGATGGTGTAACTTGTCTAATTAAAAATAGTGGTGTTATCAAGAGTCATCGTGGTGTCTGTATTCCAGGAGTGCATCTAAATCTACCTTTTATGTCAGAAAAAGACGAAGAGGATATTCGACTAGCTTGTGAGATGGGTGGAGACTTCTTAGCCTTATCTTTCGTCAATAGTGCCAAAGACGTAGAGCAAGTAAGAGGTATATGCAATAGTTGTAATCGTCCTGATATGGCTATTATTTCTAAAATTGAAACCCAGTATGCTATCGACCATCTAGATGATATCATCGAAGTCTCAGACTATCTCATGGTCGCGCGTGGTGATTTAGGTATTGAAACCGGAATTGAAAATCTGCCAATCTACCAACAAAAAATGATCGATGCCTGTCATAAAAATGGTATAGGTGTCATCATGGCCACTCAAATGATGTACAGCATGAAAAATAATATTCGTCCAACTAATGCCGAAGTAACAGATGTTGCAAATGCCGTCCTTGCTGGATGTGATGCTATTATGACAAGTGATGAGACGACCATTGGAAATTATCCCGTCGAAACAGTAAAGACAATGACATCTATTTGTGAGAAGACGGAATCAATTACGAAATATAACTTGAGTGATTATAAACTAAGAGGAACAGCCATTCATAATACTATTGCCGAATGTACCGTCAAAGCCACGAAATCTTTACCAATCAAAGCTGTAGTAGTCTCGACTCTAACAGGTAAAACTGCTCTAGATATGGCTTCTCTTAGACCTAATGCTATAATTATTGCAACCGTTACAAATGAGAAAGTAAGCCATCTTCTTTCATTAAAATGGGGAATCTATCCAAGACTTGTTCCACTTTTAAGTGATACAGATAGTATCGTAAGAACTGGTATTATGGCAACGGAAGAAATGTTAAATTTAAATACAGGTGATTTAGTAGCCGTAATCGGAGGTTTTCCAACGGAAGCCCATACGAACTTCATGAAAATTGAAGAAATAAAATAATAAAAATTATTTATTAATGACATATAAAAAAACTCAATTTATATTTTTTCTTTAGAGACCATATTTTTCGCCATTGTGTTAGTTCATCTTATTTTCTTGATTTTTAAATAAAATCGATTAAAAATTAACGGTTAAATATGGACAAAATTATTAAAATATAATATATTAGTAGCACATAAGTGATTATAGTGTACAGAAATGCATATACTAATAATGCCTTATGGAAAAAAAGCTAGTGATTCCCACTATAAGAGGAACTGAAAAAAGAAGCGATTCCAGCTTTAATAGGAACTTAAAAAAGCGGTGATTCCGACCATAACAGGAACTAAAAAAAAACTAGAGAGCACACTCTAGTTTTATCTTTTAGAAATTTTCAAAAAAGACTAAGACTGAATAGGTGGAGTTTGATACTCCATCTTTTCTATACGTTCTTGATCTTCTTTAGAAAAACAACTTGCATATATTTCCGTTACTTGTTTTTCTTTGACAAGCATAACATCATCACTTTGAGCGTATCTCGTGATAATTGGCAAAACTATTTCTTTTTTCTTTTTATTTAAATACTTTTGGCCTTTAGTACTAAAACCTAACAAACGAATATACGAAACTTCTTTCATACGTTTCGCTTCTTCTTTAGTAAAAGCACATAGAATATGACAAAACATTCTTTGAATACGGGCCTGAGTATAACGCTTAGATTTAACTTTTTGAACTAGTTCTTCATAACTATTTACGGTTGATAATACTTTTAGAATCCTTTTATCGATTCCTTCATCGACCGATTGAAATTTATCTAAATTACAACTATTAGCAATTATTTGATACTTTAAAAATGGAAAATAATCTTCCATCGTTGGAATAAAACCTTGTAAATAAGGAAGCTCTTCTTTAGGAACAACTTTAGACACATCTTTCTTTTCGATAAGAGCCTTTCTTATAGCTGTAGCGCTAGCAATAGAACCTTCGACTTTTTCATCATGATAAGGGCTCGTTCTAGCAATTGTCAAAGGTTTTATTTTCATCTTTTGTTCTTTGATTACTTTAATATAGGTAATACCTAATAAATCGTTAGGATCACTTATTTCTTCTTCGCCGTATTCCTTTAAAGCCTTCATTAGAGCAGTAGGATAGTTATTTCCTTGTTGAATTATCTTTTTTACTGATTCTTGATAGTCATTTTGTAGTTCGATAGAAGCCATTCTTTCAAGTCTTTCTAAATCGTTTGATTCACTTCCAAAAACTAAATCGTTAACACCTAATGCATTTAATAAAGATAAAGCACCATAAGCAAAAATATCAGCACTTTGAGTAGCAAAAGGATAGGGGAGTTCTACGACCAAATCTACTCCATACTTTAAAGCTAACCTCGTTTTATCCCATTTACTTATGACACTAGGGATTCCTCTTTCTGTAAAACAGCCTGATAAAACTAATACTATAAGACTATCAGGAAAAAGCTTCTTTACTTGTTCTAAATGATAAATATGACCATTATGAAAAGGATTATATTCGGCAATTATACCAACTATTTCCATCTCTTTCACCTTCTTTTTTATTTTATCAAAAATAATCGTTCTTTTAAAGGTTTATGATATAATTATAGTAGGTATTAAAGGAATGTGAAAAGATAATGAAAGAAACTTATTCAGTAAACGATAAGTCCAAAGAGGAAGAAGAAAATCCCATTAAAAATGCTATAGACGAATATTTAAAAAGTGTTCAGTATGAACAACAACTTACGTCTAACACTGGAAAAGCATATAAAAATGATTTAAAAAAATATAGACTCTATCTCCAAAAGAAAGAAATCACCAACTTAGAAGATATCAAAAGTCAAGATATCGAAAATTTTCTTGCCGGTCTAAGTAAATCTCATGAATCACCTACGACTGTTGCTCATTACCTAACAGCCATCAAAAACTTTCATAAATTCTTATTAAAAAACGATTACTTAAAAAAAGATGTTAGTCTTTTAATAGAACGTCCTAAACTACGAAAAAGGATTCCTAAGACTTTATCTTATACCGAAGTAGATAGACTCTTAGATATACCCCTAGACACAATATTTGACTATCGGAATAAGGCTATGTTAGAATTGTTATATGGAACTGGCTTACGAATTACCGAACTTATCTCCTTAACTTTTCAGGATATCGATTTTGAAAACTGTGTCCTAAGAGTCTATGGAAAAGGTAGAAAGGAAAGGATAGTTCCCTTAGGTGATTATGCGCTTAATGCCATACAGTCTTATTTAGAATATAGACCACAGTTAATAAAGAAAAACCAAAGTGATTATCTTTTCTTAAATAATCATGGAAAACCTATTACTAGACAGGGTGTCTTTAAAATGTTAAAGAAACTTCTAGATGAAAAAGGTATAAAGACAAATGCTAGTCCCCATACCTTAAGGCACAGTTATGCAACTCACTTACTAGAAGGTGGGGCAGACTTAAGAGCTATTCAAGAACTATTGGGGCACCAAGATATATCGACCACTAAAATATATACACACGTATCCAATAAACAAGTCGAAGAAGATTATCAAAAATATCATCCTCGAAGTGATGAAGGAGGAAAATAATGGAAAGTACTATCGAATTACGTTATCTTACAACAGAAAGAGATCAACTATTTAAAGCTCGATGTGAACTATCAAGTTATTTAGGAGAAACTTTAAGATCCTTAAGTACTTTGAATAGACAGCTTAATGAATTACTTTTACAAAAAAATACGAAAACCAATAATATGATAAGTACTATTGAAAATCATGTCTATCTAGAGACGGTGGCAGGATTAGTTAGTTTTTATCCATCAAATCTTGCACTTCCTTTAACTTTTGGTTTTACCTTAGGAATTGGGGCTAGTTTAATATCCAAGTATCAAGAGTATAAACAAGCAATAAATGAAGCTAACAACCAACTTACGATGTCTCTTGAAAAAATGTTAGATAGGAAAAGTAAACTAGAATCAAGAAAAGATCACCTATATGAAGTTATGGAAAGTTTAAGGGAAGAAGAAGTTAGTGATACTGCTCGAATTAAAGAGTTGGAGTTTTCTAAAAAACAAGGTAAAAAAGAAGAAAAATCTGATACGTCATGGCAAATAGTTTCGCAAAGCGAAGATAAACTACAAAAAATTAAGACGCTTCTCCAAACTGAAAAAGAAGCTCAAAGCAAAATGCCAAAAGCTAAAATGTATATTCGTTAACTAAACGAGTAGAAAAGGAGCAAAAGTATGAAATTCAAAAGAATATTTTTAGTCGTCTTAGATTCTTTGGGAGTAGGGGAAGCAAGGGATGCTGGACTCTACCACGATGAAGGATGTAATACGCTTGGTCATATTAAAGATAATAGTCATTTATTTATTCCAAATTTAAAGAAATTAGGTTTTTTAAATACTTTATACATGGATAATAACGAAGAAGTCGATGCTTATTATACAGTTGCCCGTCCTACCAATATCGGTAAGGATAGTTTATCAGCACATTACGAATTAGTAGGTATTAAAAACTCAGTACCTTTTAAGAACTTTTCGGAAACAGGTTTCCCAAGAGAAATGATCGAAGCTATCGAAGCGGTCACTGGAAGAAGAGTAATTGGCAATAAGTATGTTGATGACCCCCAAACGATTCTACAAGAACTAGGCGAACGAGAAATGCAGTACGGTTCAATAATTCTCTATACTTCGACGGATGCTAATATTCAAATTGCTGCTCACGAGGATACAATTCCCTTAGTAAAGTTATACCAGTACTCTGAAAAAATTAGGAAAATTACGATGCGTGAGGAATGGCGAGTAGGACGGATTATCGCGCGACCATTTACGGGAAAATCAGGTAAATTTAAATTTACTAATGAACGTAAAGATTATGCCGTAAAACCTCCTAAAAAGACGGTTCTAGACTTTTTAAAAGATCATAGTTACAGTGTTATAGGAATCGGTAAGATAAGCGATATTTTCGATGGTGAAGGTATTACTAAAACTATGAAAGCAACAACTAATATCGATGTTATCAATAAGTTAACCGATGTCATGGAAAAGAACTTTACAGGACTTTGTATGGCAAACTTACAAGATTTTGACTCAATCTATGCTCACAAAAAAGATATCGAAGGTTATGCCAATGCTATTGAAGAATTAGATGTCGAAATACCTTTGATTTTAAATAAACTAAATACAGACGACTTGCTTATTATTACAGCCGATCACGGAAATGATCCGACATTCCAAGGTAATAATCACACGAGAGAAAATGTGCCTGTATTACTTTTCAGTCGCGATTTTAAAGATCCACATCGCCTAGATATAAGAGAAAGTATGGCGGATATTGCCGCGACTATTGCGGAGAATTTCGAAGTTGAAACTCCTGAAATTGGTACCAGTTTCTTAGAACAATTAAAATAAGTTAAAGCCGGGTAGGGGAAATATACTACTTGGCTTTTTTAAAGAATAATGCTATACTTGTATTGGTTAAAAATAAATGCAGGTGAATATAAGTTATGTTTAATAAAATATTTAAAGTACTTTGTCTATCATTTGGCATCTTTTTGCTTGTTGGTTGCAATGAAGAGACAGGACCTAATAAAACAGAATTTTTTCTAAATGAAGAAGCAACAATCGATAATTATACTATTTCTCTAAACGATGTTTTTACTTCAAATCACTTTCAAGATGTCACTCCAGAAAATGAGACTTATTTGACTTTAGAATTCAAAATTACTAATAATTCAAATGAACAACAAGTTCTAGATTCTAATAAAAACTTTGATTTTAAAATAAATGATAAACGTTACACGGACTTAAATCATAATAAAACTCTTACTTTAGAACCAAACGAAACAGTCATGTATCAGGTTGTGTACGATGTTCCTGAAGAAGATTCTTACAGTTTAATATTCTATTCGGGAGTTGTAAGCAACAATATTAGATTTACCACCAAGTAGGGGAGTCCCCTATTTTTTTTACGATTGTTTCTTAAGATTATTATATAGAAATATAACTATATAAGTAGAATAAATGACTATAAATTAAATATATAGAAAAAAGTACCCAATATAATATAAAAAGGGTACTTATTTAAATTATTAAATTGATTATTAACTTCGTATAATATTTATTAAATATAATTATTGATGTATATAGTAATAAATAGGAGTATATATAAGATATTTTGTTTCTAATAAGAAGTTAACATAATCTTAATTATACGAAGTTGAATATATTTTAATTTTAGATAGATAGTTCTTCACTTCGATTAATAACTAAATTTATTCCTATCAATAATATAACATATATTTATAATTATTTATAACTAAGTTTTATATAAATTTATAATTATGATTTACTTATTTATATATCATCCTCTAATTAATATTTAATGCATTCTAACGCATCGAGAATTAATTAGATAGATAATTAATCACCTAAAATTGTTTTAGACCCTACTCTTTTTGATCAAAAAAATAATAGGGGAGTTAGACCTAAAAAAAGGGCCATATAGCTATCTTTGTATCTAAATAACATATTTACTTAATTATTATAATTTAACTCTAAAATAGCCATAAAATGCATTATTACAAATATATAGGTAAATATATTAAATGCCTATAATAAATCTATTAATAAATCCTTAAAAATATCAAAAAAAAGTAGGGCACCCCTACTCCACTATGTTTAAACTTTACGAGATTGAATCTCAGCAATCTTATCTAGAACTTCTTTAGCGTTGTCTTCGGTAATCGAAGTGTAGCCAAGTTCCTTTAAGGCTTGAATCTTAGCTGTATTTAACTCTTGAGTTCTACTTAATTTTTCTTCCTTTTTATGTTCGATTTCTTGAACAAAACGTTTATGAGTATCGGCAATCTTTGATTTCGAAGCACCACCGCCAGTATATAGTGTCATAGCTGAAAACATGATACTTTCGAAAATAAATTGTTGTGATTCATTAAACTCAAATTCCATAGGATCGACAAAACCTAAAGATTTTACCATGTAACCTAGAATATACTTTAATTCCTTAGTCGTATCCATCGATTGGAGGAAATAATACAAATATCTAAATGAAGTATAAGTCTCTTTTGTTTTATCATCGGCTAACTTGTCTTTTAACAAAGTAATCAAATCAGATAGAAGCTCTTGTTCCTTTTTATTGAAACCCTTAAGATCAGCTAAAACTTCACTTTTTGATAAATCCTTAACACCTTCGTTTAAGCGACCTTCAACTGAAATAATATATTCGCCATCTACTTTGATTGATTTAATGTCACTAGCATCCTTAACACCTAAGAGGCATAACATCTTCATCTCTTTTTCTTTAGGCCATTCACTTATGTTTTTTTGACCCAAATAATTGTAGAGCATCTGCCTTGAAACTCCTAAATACTTTGCTAAACGAACCTTAGAGATTCCTAACTCCGTTAAAATATTATTTAATTCTTCCATCGCTATCCGACCTCCTAATTTAATTTTATCATCTTTACAAAATATTGCAATAGTAAACTTTACATTTCACTTTACAATAAATACCAAAGCTTTTGTCCATCTTTACGCACTTCTTTGATGAGACCTCCACCTATACATTTTTCGCCATCATAGAAGACACAAGCTTGTCCAGGAGTTACCGCCTTAACTGGGTCATAAGAAACTAAAACATTACCGTCAGCTAAATATTCTATTGTTACTGGATAATCATGTTGCCGATATCTAAATTTAGCTGTACATTTGATAGGACGTTCATCACAATTAAAGTTTAAAGACTCAACTAGACAACTATCCGAATAAAGATAGGGATTATCCTCCCCTTCCGCCACATACAAAATATTATTAGTTAAATCTTTACCGACCACGAATAATCGATCCTTAGTTCCCCCTACTTCGAGGCCTCTACGTTGTCCAATCGTATAATACATGAGACCGATATGTTCGCCTAAATCTTCTTTGGTATCGATATTGATAATTCTTCCAGGTAAATTAGGTAGATAATTCTTTAAGAATTGTTTAAAGTTCCTTTCTCCAATAAAGCAAATACCTGTCGAATCCTTCTTTTTAGCTGTTACTAAATCGTACTTGAGAGCAATCTCCCGAACTTCTTTTTTCTCCATGCCACCGATTGGAAAAAGAACATTTTCTAGTTGTTCTTTCGATAGTTGTGATAAAAAGTAAGTTTGATCCTTATTTTGATCAACTGCTCTTGATAATTGTCCATCTATTATTTGAGCATAATGCCCAGTTGCAATATAATCGGCTCCCAAGCGTTTAGCTTCTTTAATAAAATAATCGAACTTAATATACTTATTACACATAATATCAGGATTAGGGGTTCTCCCCTTCTTTAATTCATCTAAAAAATAAGTGAAGACAAAATCCCAATACTCCTTGACGAAGTCAATACGGTGAAGTGGGATACCCAGTTTTTCGCAAACAGCTAAAGCATCGTTATAGTCTTGTTCTTGCGGACATATGTCATTATTTAAATCAGGGTTACCTAAAATGTCACCATTAACCGAAGTATCCCAATTACGCATAAATAGACCTATTACCTCGTAACCTTGTTCTTTTAAAAGAATAGCGGCAACACTAGAGTCTACTCCCCCACTCATCCCTATTACTACTTTTTTCACTTCGTCATCACCTAGATACAATTATAACGTAAACACAATAAAAAAGAAAGGTTTCCTTTCTAAATTAACGAGGTAAATAACCTAATAAGATAAGGATTCACGAATACTTCTAAAAGACTTGCAACTATTGCTCCGATACTAGCAATAAGTAAAGTTTTTAAATAATATCGCATTGCTTCTTTCAAATTGATATTTTTCTTTAAAAACAAGTGCGAGAATAACTTAATTGAAAAAGACATTGCATGAAACGTTAGAAGAAGAGCAAGAGGCACTAAAACAATCTGTTGTGGTAAAAGATACAAGAACGACCCTAAAACCCCTTTAAAACCATAAATAGAAGGAATTGAAGCAATCGAAAAACCAAAGACAAAACCTCGCATCAACAAAAGAAACAAAATAAATGGTAAACCAATTATCGAAATACCTAATAGCCAGACACCTATTACATATAATAAGTTACTCAAAACACTATTTACAAAACTACTGCCATAAGAAAGGTTGTCCCATGTTTTCATCTTTTGAAAAAAAGATGAAACTTCCTCTACTAATAAGGTTCGATCGACATCGGATAATAGAAAGATATAGATAATCCCCGAGATGATACCTAGTGTGAATAGTACTATTAGAAAAAGATATATTTTTTTCTGTTTTTGAATATGATTCTTTGCACTATGTAATGTTTCGTTCATTGTTCTTTTTCACCCTACTACACCTTATGAAGGAATATCTAATTTATGAAAGAATTTTTTAATTTACTTTTTCCTAAATCTCTATTATAATGTTAATGAGGTGTCTAATATGAATAAAAAAGTGGCAAAGATTACGTCTATCATTCTTGCTTTAGCAATGATTTTCTCTTTCGGTGCTATGGTTGTAGCAAATTTTATGAGATAAAGGCTAAAAGCCTTATTTTTTTGAAATTTAAAAAGGAGTTTAAGCTCCTTTTTTAGTGCTTTTATTACTTTTAGTATTGTTCTTTAATAAATCCCTTATTTCTTCTAAGAGTAATACTTCATCGCTCTTAACTACTTTAACTTCTTCTTTGGCTTTTTCTTTATGATGGAAAAGTTTATTAGTTAATTTGACAAATATAAAGATACAGAACGCTACAATTAGAAAATCAACAACATTTTGTAAAAATGAACCATACGATATTACTGCATCGCCTAATTTTAAGGTTAACGTACTGAAATCGATTCCACCTAAGATAATACCGATGAGTGGCATGAAGATAGCATCTACCATCGATGAAACAATTTTACCAAAAGCAGAACCAATGATAACACCGACAGCTAAGTCGACGACGTTTCCACGGGCAATAAACTCTTTAAACTCTTTCCACATATAAAACTCCTAATTTAAGAAGAATGGCTTTAATGCCCAAGATTCATCTTTATTTTTTCTAATTTCATGAACGATCTTATAGATACCTTGTCCATATACTGTATAAGTACTTCCATCATCTTTTGTACCCTTTTCAGTTACTTCTGTAAAGATATATGGATCTTGTTTATTAGCTAATTGATTAAAGTTTAAAACAGCAAGTATAGTATTGGCTAAAATAACTAATACTAATAATGTAAAGATAACGTTAAATATTTTTCTAAAAATATGTTTTTTCTTTTTTGGATGATCAACTTGAACTGTTACGTTAATGTTAGGATTTGTTGCTTGAGGTGCTTGATTTGTAGGTGTTTCAGGTGTTGGTGTAACAGGTTCTGTAGCAGGTTGGGTATCAGGTACTGGAGTAGGATTAGTTTCTGTAACTGTTACAGTCGTTCCAGGCGCAGACTCTACAGTAACATTTTGAGGAACTGGCTCAGGTTGAGGTGCAACTTGTTCAGTAGGCATTTCTACAGGTGTTTCTGGAACAGGTTCAACAGGTGCAGGTTGACTAACTTCAACTGGAGTAGGATTTACTGGAACAGTATTTACTACAGGCTCCACTGGTACTTCATTATTAGTTACTACACTCTCACTAGTAACAGGACTACTAGGTGTCGGTGTATACATCTCTGGCATACTAGGTGCCACAGGTTCAGGTTCTACTGGTGCTACTGGAGCAGGAGCAGCAGGAGAAACTGGATTTACAGGTTCATTAAGGGCGTCCGCAGGGATTACAACTGGCCCATTATGACCTTCATTTAGATTAGAATTCATATTATCATTCACTTTGTATCACTCCTCTTATTATAAGAATAGCATAAAAAACAACAAATTCCTAGTATTTAAATTAAAATTTTTCAAAAAAATACCAAGAATGGTAAACATTACAGATAGTATTTTCAAAAAAATATAACATACTATAAATGTAGTCTGTAAGGAGTTGAAAATGATGAAAAAACAGCACATACTACATTTTCTCATCTTACTAGCATTATTAGTATTCCCGCAAGAAGTCCTCGCCTATTCATCAAAAGTTATTCCGGGTGGTGAAAATATCGGTATCCAAATCAATTCCGATGGTATTTTAGTGGTAGGATTTTACAAAGTAAATGACCAGTATATTGGAAAGGATGCAGGAATTGAATTAGGAGATCGTATAATCAAAGTAAATGATACCAAAGTTACTTCTATAAGTGAAATGGTCGACGCAATTACTAAGAATGTTAAAGATAACAAAGTTACTTTGACTTTTATTCGTAACAATAACGAAAAAACTACCGAATTAACTTTAATCAAGGACAATAACGATGTCTATAAGACAGGTTTATTTGTCAAAGATCAAATAAGTGGAATTGGAACACTTACGTACGTCGATCCTAATTCGCTTATTTATGGTGCTTTAGGCCACGAAATAGCTGAGAAAAATACCCTTATCCCTATTGAAATAAAAGATGGTAAGATATTTAAGTCAAGTGTTCAAAGTATCACTAAAAGTGAAAATGGTGCTCCTGGCGAAAAGACAGCTAAATACTTTAAAGATGAAGTCTTCGGTAATATCAAAGAGAATGAAATATCAGGTATCTTTGGTACTTATGGTGAACAAATTGATGAAAATGACGCGATAGCGGTAGGTGACCCTAACGATGTTCAAGTAAAAGAGGCAACCATAAGAACTGTTCTTCACGATGAGACAGTCGAAGAATTTAAAATTAATATCTTGAAGGTCGACAAAGAAAGTGATACAAAAAATATTTTATTTGAGATCACCGACGAACGCTTATTAAACGAAGCCGGTGGTATTGTTCAAGGAATGAGTGGTAGCCCTATTATCCAAGATGGTAAAATTATCGGTGCGGTAACTCATGTTATCGTAAATGATGCTAAAAAAGGATATGGAATATTTATTACGACAATGCTCGAAGAAGGAGAAAATTAAAAGGGACGATTTTTATCGTCTCTTTCGCATATTATTGGCTAAAAATTACGCTGTGTACTAGATTGTAGGGGATGAATAATTATAGTCCTTATAAACCTTTGTAAAATCAATGCCAGAAG
>CANQDB010000001.1 GCA_947591175.1 uncultured Bacilli bacterium | reverse complement strand
GGAAGATGGGAAGTGTGCTAGTTACTGCATTTTTAGCGATAGACAATGTGTTACGGATGAGCCTTTTCGAAATAATTATTTAAATCAATATTTCAAAGATTCCCAAAATTCTATTTCGGTATACACCTATGTTAAAAAATAATTGACGAAATAAGACTTTTGTGGTAGACTCATAGATGTTTGAAGCCTCTTGTGCTCAAACCGCATTGAACAGGTTTAAGTGAAACAATGGTTTCCACCTTAAAAAGCGAGTCTAGTATATTTTAAAGGAGGTATAGTATGAAAGCAGTTTTCAAAAGTGGTGGTAAACAGTATATCGTATCTGTTGGTGATGTTGTTTACTTGGAAAAGTTAGCTAACAAAGAAGGCGATAAGGTAGTTTTCTCTGAAGTTTTAATGCTTGATAGTAAAGTAGGAAATCCTTACGTTTCGGGAGCTAAAGTGGAAGGTAAAGTACTTAAACATGGGAAACAAAAGAAGATTCGTGTTTACAAGTACAAACAAAAATCTAGAAGTAACCGTTTGACTCAAGGTCATAGACAACCTTACACTAAAGTAGAAATTACAAAAATTGGGTAAAAGTTATGTTGAAGATTAAAGTTACTTATAAAGAAGAGAAGGTAGATACTATTACTTTTTTAGGTCATGCGTTATATGATGATTATGGAAAAGATATCGTATGTGCTGCGGCTAGTAGTATATTGATAACAACAGTTAATGGAATTTTGTCGTTTGATCAATCTTCTTTAGAGGTAATTCAAGAAAAAGATAAAGTGGTAGTTAAAGTTAAGAAGAACGATAATATAACAAAGATGTTAATTCAAAATATGTTAAAGTTACTTAAAGATTTAGAAAAGGACTACCCATCTAATTTAAAACTAAGTTAAAGGAGGATATTCCATGAAATTTTTAGCGTTAAATATTCAGTTATTTGCCCATCATAAAGGACAAGGATCTACATCTAATGGTCGTGATTCGGCTGGACGTAGATTAGGTGCCAAAGCAAGTGATGGTGAATTTGTCACAGCTGGATCTATTCTTTATCGTCAAAGAGGAACAAAAGTGTTTCCTGGTGTAAATGTTCGTAAAGGTAAAGATGATACACTTTTCACAACAGTAGATGGTATTGTCAAATACGAATGTGTTGGTAGAGATAAGAAACAAGCAAGTTGCTATCCATTAGGAGAATAAAGGACGTTGCTCCTTTTTTTGTTTGCAAAAATGCTTGACTGGGGGGGGGTATGTTTGGGCTATAATAAATATATACTAGAGGGAGTTGCAAAAGGAAATATACTTCACGTAAAGTGAAACTTTAAGGGTTTCAAATTTTGAAGTGCAATTGACTTATACACCAGAAGTGAGTATTATTAAATTGTATAATAAAGACTTTTTGATAAAGACTAAATGTTGTAAGGAGTTTGATAACTATGAAAGAAATAAGTTCTAAAAAGAAATTTGTATGGTGTCTTTCTATAATGTTTTCTCTTCTTGTATTAATTGGAACAAGTTATGCCTTTTTTGTTTATTCGAAAGAAGGAAAAAAACAAAATAGTATGGCAACAGGAATCTTTCAAGTGAATTTTCAAGAGGAAAGTGGAGCTATCTCTTTAAAGAATACTTATCCCATGAAAGATGACGAAGGAAAGAACTTAGAGCCTTTTATTTTTAGTGTCGAAAATAAAGGAAATATTTCGGCTAAATATCAAATAAGTATAGTAGAAGATGAAGGTAACACTTTAAATAGAGGTAGTTTAAGATATGAGTTAAAGAAACAAGGAGAAGAAGGAACAATCAGTAATTTAAATGATCTTGTTATAAAAGATAACGTAACTCTAGATGGATTACAAAAAGATACTTATGAGTTAAGGCTATGGTTAGATGAGAAAACAGGAAACGAAGCAATGGGAAAGACGTGGAAAGGAAGAATTCAAGTCGTAGCCGAAGAATCTAAAGCCTATGCTTTTGAAGATTATATAGCCCCAACAATAACTTTAAGTGGCGAAAGAGTAATGACAGTTGAAAAGGGAAAAGAGTTTAGTGATCCAGGAGTAGCTAGTGTAAGTGATAATGTCGATAGTTTAACAAGTAACAAAGTAACTAAAAGATACGAATATTTTAACGGAGAAAGTACAAGTGTAGTAGATGGAGTAAATACTAATCAAGAAGGAGTTTATATAATTTACTACGAATTATTAGATACAAGAGGAAACAAAGGAGTAGCAGCAAGGACAGTAAATGTAGTACAAGTAAACAAAACTGTTCCAGTTGTTACTTTAAATGGAGAAGGAGAAGTAAATCTATATGTCGGTCAAAGTTATGAAGATAAAGGGGCCAGTGCTATAGATGAACAAGGAACACCTCTAACAGTAATAACAATTGGAAGTTATAACATAGAAAGTTTTGGAGATTATGTTATAAATTATTTTGCTATAGATAAAGATGGAAACATTGGAAGTAATACGAGAACAATCCATGTAAAAGTTTATGAAGATCCAACAGGAGCCAATCGACCTAAGTTAACAGATGGATTAATTCCAGTATATTATGATGAAGAGAATGCTGTATGGCGAAAAGCAAACAAATATGGAAAGTGGTTTGATTATAACAATCAAATGTGGGCTAATGCTGTAACACTTGATCAAACAATGGTAAGAGATATGTCTGGAAAAGGTAATCATGCCAAATACAGTCCTGATGTTAAATCAAATGGAAGTAGTGCTACAACTGATGGAGTAGATGACTATATTGATTTAGGATTAGAAAAATATGATTTTGGACAAGCCTTTTCAACAGTAGTTAGATTTAAAGTAGAAAGTTTTCCTAAATCTGGAAACGGATATATTATAGGAAATGCCGATGGTGCAGGTATCCTTTTAGCAATTACCTCGGATGAACATATTATTTATAGTATTTATGATGGAACAAAATATGTTATAAAAACTACTTCCCTTACACTTGAAACAAATAAGTGGTATGAAGCTGCTATGGTATTTGATGGAAGCGATATAAAAATATATTTAGATGGAAATTTAATTGATTTATATACTTTGTCTACTCCTCTTAATATGAAAGTATCACGTACACCATTTAATTTAGGGGCAAATCCTAATTTTGCTACCCCTTCTCATCAAGAATATACTAATGCCACGTATTCAAAAGCACAAATATATCACCAAGTCTTAACTGAACAAGAAGTAAAAGATATATATGCAGGAAAAGAGTTAAGCGATAAAACTAATTTGCTTGTAGACTTAGATTTTAGTGTTGGTGAATCTATAAAAAATAACACACCACTTTCAATGGATGTAATTAATACAATGTGGACTTGGATTCCAAGATATGAATATAAATATGATAATTTAGGCAATTTATATGCAGGAGGAACACAAGAACAACCGGGAGCAATAGGAATAAACTTTTTAGCTGGAGTTACAAATGTTTCAAGTGACGAAAAAACATATAAAGTACATCCGGCCTTTAAATTCGGTGATAAAGAACTGGAAGGTATTTGGTTTGGTAAATTCGAAACAAGTAATAGAGAAGAAAAATTTGCCAACGAAGGAGAATCAAATACTTCGGAGTTGACTCCAATTATAAAGCCAAGTGTTATTTCATGGAGGTCTATAAACGTTTCCAATGCTTTTTATGCTTCTAGAAAAATGCAAACTGATAATTATGCTTTTTATGGTTTTGCAAATAATAATAGTTATGATATTCATATGAGTAAAGATGTCGAATGGGGAGCAGTAGTATATTTATCACAAAGTGATTTTGGAAAGCAGGGTAATCCTAATTATCAAGGAGCCGAAAAAGAAATATATAAAAATAATTGTTCTTTATTTAAAACAGGAATAGCTGGTGATACCGTAAATGCTGCGGGAAGTTCCAATTGTAATAATACATATGAAACACCAATTGGGAAAAAGGCCTCAACAACCGGAAATATCTATGGTATTTACGATATGAGCGGAGGATCTTGGGAATATTTAATGGGAGCTTTTGCCGATGAGAATGGGAACCCAAGAAGTGGAAATACTACCGCATCTAATTCGGGTTTTAACGGTAAATTAAATGATAATACAGATTATAATTTGGGTCTTCCATGTCCAGAACAAAAATACTATGATTTATATACAAGTGAC
Organism: uncultured Bacilli bacterium; assembly: GCA_947591175.1. Taxonomy (GTDB): domain Bacteria; phylum Bacillota_I; class Bacilli_A; order RF39; family UBA660; genus Faecenecus. The sequence continues at coordinate 32,327 of CANQDB010000001.1, read as the reverse complement.
GTCATTAATAAAGCGTGTAATGGCGGAATATGTTATGGACATGCCTTATCTGAAGTAAGTTTTTGGAATAATAATCAACAGGCGGTAATATATAAAACAGAACCATGGCGACAAAGAGGCGGTTACTATGGTGATAGAACTGATTTTCATTATACAGGACTTTTCAATTCCCATAGATTAAGTGGAGCCCCTCGAAATATAAATACTTTTCGCATAGCATTAGTATCATAAGTATAAACATAAAAGGAAATCTTTTTTGGATTTCCTTTTTAGTGGTTTCTTAAACGATAAAAGTTAATGCTCGGTCTATTAAATAGTCTAAATTTGTAATTGCTAGTGCCTAAACCACTTGAAATGTATAACTCGGTTGTTCCTACTTTATAATAAGGTTCATTGTATTTTCTTGCTCCTTTTACTGTTTTTAAAGGTGGTAAGAAAGGAAGTCTTACTTGACCGTTGTGCGAGTGTCCGGCAAGAGCTAAATCAACTTCGTGTTTAGTGCGAATTGTCGTGATATCATCTGGTTCATGAAAGAGGGCAATCGTATAAATATCAGGGTTACTTCCTTCTTCTGTGAAGTAGCGATAACTTTTTTCGAAATCGGCTTGATGTTGACCAGAATCACTTGAACCAACGATTAGGATTGGATTATAACCTTGATAATAGACAAGGTCATAGTCGTTATCTAGATATTTAAAATTACTATTTTTCATAATGCTTTGAAAGCCTTCGTAGAGATAATCGTGATTACCGCTTACAGCGTATTTACCCATTTTAGCATTCATTTCTTTTAAGGAAGATGTCACTTCCTCGACAACATCTTCTGTTACTTTGGTATCTTTATCGATTAGGTCGCCAGTAAAAAATATCAAATCTGGATGAAGGGAGTTTATCTTTTTGACGAGATTTTCTAGTTCCTTTTTTTCGATAGTTGAGCCATAGTGGAGATCGGAAAACTGAATTATTTTAAGACCATAGAACTCTTCTGGTATCTTTTCGTTAACTACTTTGTATTCTTTAACTATTAGTCCGCTTGTACCAATGTAACGGCTATAGTAGACAATACCGGTTATGATGAAGATAAGAACAAGACATATTGCGATAGATTTTTTTATATATTTTTTTCGTTTTTCTTTTTTTAGAGCATCTTGTTCTTCTTTTTCTTTTTGTAAAGTTCTTTCACTTCGAGTCATCATAGTATCACCATTCCTAAAAGAGAAAGTGAAGTAAGAGCAGTGTTATGAAGGAGATGCATAATAATAGATGCATAGACGTTATCAGTTTTTACTAGGGTGTAGGCGAATGCTACTCCTAAAGAACCATATGGAATGATGTATAATAAATCCCAAGGTGAAGTCATAGTAAAGATTACGTGGAGACCTCCGAAAACGAGACCTGAAGTAAGACAAAAGAGAATATTGTTTTTAAAGACATCTTTAAAGGCTTTTCTAAAAGTTAACTCTTCGATAAATGGGGCTAAGAAAGAGGCGGCAATAAAAGTGAGCCAAGGTGTTTCGTTCAAAAGTTGTTGGACAGCCTGTTCATTACCGGCGACACTTTGAGGAGCAAACCATTGAATCATTAAGTTTGATATAACCATGACAGCAATTCCTATGAACCAGTATTTTATTGCGGTATCCATAATTCCATAGAAATTCTTTTTCAACTTTTTGAGATCTTCTTTTAAATCTTTAAAGTAGACTAGCACTAGTATAAATAAGGCAACTCCATCACTAAATAAGGTTAATAAAGAAGCTGTCGTTTGATTCATTGTCTCAAATGATAGATGGAATAACTTAATAGGAATTAGTTCAAATAAAGATGAAAAGAAGAAAAGACAAAAAACAAAAAAACTTTTTGGTAATTTCTTTAAGTCGACGTCGCCTCGAATGATGAAGAAATTATAAATACTTTCGATTAGAACAGTCGGAATTAAAACGTGCCAAACTCTTCGATAGTTCATAGCATTTACTAAAATCGTCGATAGGACGATAGCAAAGAACATCCAAAAATAAGCGATAATAAAAGAGAGTAGATTGTTTTTATTATTTAATCCACCTTTGTATTTCAATATAAGAATTGGACTTAAAGTAACAAAAGAAGCTATTAAGAAATTTTGTAAAGCCATTTTTCATTCTCCTTTAATATAGTTCTATTATAGCATGAGGGAAAATATGTTTCAACTAAGTAGGTCTTTAAAAATAAAATTAATTCTTAAAAAATGTATATTAAAATTCTCTGATAGTATGAAAAAAAAGCCACGCTTTATGTGCGTTATTACTGCTAATTTTAAAGCGGTTGTAAAAGATCCGGAAACAGGAATATACCTTTTACCAATTACTGCTTTACGACCATAAAAAAAGGTTTAAGTATAGAAAACTTAAGCCTTTTTAATCGAGTATTCTAATCATTTGAATAATCGGTTGATTTTCTTTTAGAACTGTTCCGTTACTATCTTCGACTGGAGTATTTTTACAAATCTCATCAACTATTTCCATACCACTAGTAACGTGACCAAATGCAGCATAACTTCCATCTAGACTAGGAGTATCTTCTTGCATGATGAAGAATTGACTTGAGGCCGAATTCATCGTTTCTTTAGTATCGGGGTTTCCGCCACGTCTAGCCATCGAAATTGTTCCTCTCGTATGTGAGATATTGTTGGTGTGTCCGTTTAGCGAGAACTCACCTTCGATTTCTTCTTCGCTTCCACCAGTTCCATTACCTAAAGGATCTCCTCCTTGAATCATGAAGCCATCGATGATCCGGTGAAAAGTCAAGCCATCGTAGAATCCTTCTTTGGCTAGATTTACAAAGTTGGTAACAGTAATTGGAGCAACATCAGCATCTAATTCGACTTCGATTAAACCATAGTTTTGTACCTCTATTTGAGCGTGATGTAAGCCGGTAAGTAAATCTTTGTTTTCTTCTTTTTCACCACAGGCCGTAAGTGTTAATGTTAAAAGTAACAAACATAAGCCATAGGATAATAATTTTTTCATTTTTATCTCCTTTCTACCACTTCATTGTATCATGAAGTCATCTTTCAAACAAGGCTAAAGATTTTGGAAAAAGATTTTGGAAAAAGACTAGACTTTTTAGTTTTCTATGTTATAATATAAGTACATTTGGAGTGGGAAAACCACTCCTATCGTTTTGTTAGAGGAGTGTAGAGAGGATTATTTTATGAAAGAAAAAATAGTAAAAATCATCGGAGACAAACTGGATTCTTTAGGTGTTTGGGTGGATGATGCTTATGTGGAAGAAGAGGATGGGCAAACTTTTTTGCGAATTGTTCTAGATAAGGATGAGATTATTCCCTTAAATACTGTCGTTATGGCCACGAGGATTATCAATCCCTTGTTGGATAAGGAAGAAGATTTAGTTAAAGGAAGTTACATTTTAGATGTCTATGCGAAAGCCAAAGGAGGTAATTAAAATGAATGGTAAAGAGTTTTTAGAGGCAGTTAAAACTGTCGAAAAGGAAAAAGGAATTTCGGCGGATGAAATATTTGAGTATATGGAGCAAGCATTAACCGCTGCATATAAGAAAGAGTACGGTATTCAAAATAGTAAGGTCGTAATCAATAAGGATACGGGAGATATTAAGGTTTATTCTTATCTGACAATTGTACCTGACGAAAAGAAAGATATGGATTACGATGAGTTAAATGAGAATCCTGAATACGATGAAGAGGGTAATCCTATCGAAGTGTTAGAGTTCGATCCGGAATTAGAGATTACGTTAAGTGAGGCTCGTAAGATCGATAAGTTAAAGGAAGTAGGAGATACGATCGATACAGAAGTAACTCCTAAAGATTTTGGCCGGGTGGCAACATCTACTGCTAAACAAGTGTTGATTCAAAAGATTAGAGAACGTGAAAGAAGTGCTATTGCCGAAGATTTCGAAGATAAGCAAGATGAACTTTTAGTTGGTACAGTCGAGTTAGAAGATACGGATAATTACTATGTCAATCTCGGTCGGAGTAACGGAATTTTACCGAAGAAAGATTGTATTCCTGGAGAAAAGATCGAAATGGGTAAGCAGATTAAGGTCTACGTAAGTAAAGTTAATACCCAAGGCAAAAATATTTTAATTCTTTTATCGAGAACACATTATGGTTTTGTAAAACGTCTTTTCGAACACGAGATTCCTGAACTTGCCGATGGAACAGTTCTTCTTTATAGTGTCGCACGAGAAGCTGGCACTAGAAGTAAAGTGGCAGTTTACTCGGAAAACCCAAATGTTGACCCAATCGGGGCTTGTATTGGGGAAAAGGGTTCTAGAATTGCTCGAATTATCAACGAACTAAATGGTGAAAAGTTAGATATCGTAAAGTACGATAAAGATCCTGCTGTATTTATTGCCAATGCTTTGAGTCCTGCTAAGAATTTGAGTGTTCTTATAACGGATCCTAAGAAAGAAGAGGCTATCGTCGTAGCGGATGACGATAATTTCTCGTTGGCAATTGGTCGGAAAGGCTACAATGCTCGACTTGCATCTCGTTTGACACATTATAAAATCGATATTAAAAACTATAAACAGGCAGAAGAAGCAGGCATCAGGTTAAGAAGTGAGTAGGTGATTTCTTTGCAGAAAAAGATACCTTTACGCACCTGTTGTGTAAGTCGGGAAAAGTTACCGAAAAAGGACTTACTTAGAATTGTAAGAACGCCAGAAGGAAATGTCGAAATCGATTTAACTGGAAAAAAGAATGGCCGAGGTGCATATCTTAAAAAGGACCTAGCTGTTTTAGAGAAAGCTAAAAAGAGTAAGGCCTTAGATAGAGCACTAGAGGTAACTATTACGGAGCAAGTATACGACGAAATAAAAAATATGATCGCGGGGGATTAGAATGGATAAGATTAAAAATTTGAATTTACGTCCTGATTGGGATGAATTCTTTATGACGATGGCGGAAGTTGCTTGTACGAGAAGTACTTGTAGACGACAAGTTGGAGCAGTAATCGTTAAGAATCACGAAGTGTTAACAATCGGTTACAACGGTGCACCACAAGGCTTAAAGCACTGTAGTGAGTTAGGTGGTTGCATGCGTCAAAGAGATGGTATTCCATCAGGCACTAGACAAGAGTATTGTCGAGCAGCACATGCCGAACAAAATGCCATCGTGCAAGCTGCGAAACAAGGAGTTTCAATTATGGGAGGCACAATTTATGTGACGACTTTCCCTTGCTCGATATGTGCTAGAATGATTATCAATAGCGAACTAAAGAGAATCGTTTATAGTGGTGACTATCTAGATGAGAATTCAAAGGCCATGCTCGAGGAAAGTGGTATTGCAATCGACCATTTTAGTCCTGAAAAGAGACTTATCAAGTTAGAAAAATGTAAATAAAAAAGTTGAAAGGGTAGGTGAGAAGGTCATGATGAATGTTTTAGAATATGCGGAAGATGTAGGGAAAACCGTTGAAGAGATCGTTAATCTTTGCAAACGTTTAGATATCGAAATCGAAAATAACGAGACGATGTTGAGTGATGATGATATTACGTTATTAGATAACGAAATTCAAAGAGAAGAGGAAGATAAGGAAGAGACTCCTAGCGAACTTGAAATGGAACGTCTTCAAGAAGAGGAACTTGAAGATAAAGCCGAAAGTTTAGCAGCATCGATGGTCGATATGGAGGAGCCAGTTGAGAAGACGACGAAGATTAAAAAGACAGTTACTCGACCTGAAGCAAACAAAGACTTCTTAAAAGATAAGAAGAACATGTATAAACATCGTGAAAAGTTAATGACTAATGCCGAAGAAGTGGGAGATGTTATCGTCTATCACGAAGGCATGAGTGTTTCCGATTTGGCTAGTGAGTTAAAGGTAAATCCTTCGGAACTCGTCAAGAAACTATTTAATTTAGGAATTATGGCTACTTTAAATAATTCGATTCAATACGATGTGGCCGAGATGTTAGTAGTCGATTACAACAAGACTTTAAAGAAAGAAGAGTCAGTCGATATATCTAATTTTGAACAGTACGAAATTATCGATAACGAGAAAGATTTAATTGAACGTCCTCCAGTTGTCACCATTATGGGACACGTCGACCATGGTAAAACTTCGTTACTAGATTATATTAGAAAGACGAATGTCGCAAGTGGTGAAGCAGGTGGTATTACGCAGGCGATTGGTGCTTATCAGATTACTTATAACGATAAGAAAATTACCTTTATCGATACCCCAGGTCACGAAGCATTTACCGAAATGCGAGCAAGAGGTGCAAGTGTTACTGATATCGTCATTTTGATTGTGGCGGCCGATGACGGAGTAATGCCACAAACAAAAGAAGCAATCGATCATGCGAAAGCCGCTAAGGTGCCGATAATTGTCGCTATTAACAAAATCGATGTACCGAATGCTAACCCCGATAAGATTTTAACGGAATTAGTTGAAAATGGCTTAACTCCCGAAGATTGGGGCGGAGATACAATCGTCAATAAGATTTCGGCTAAGACGGGTGAAGGGGTAAACGATTTACTCGATACGATTTTACTAGTTGCCGAGATGCAAAACTTAAAAGCCAATCCATCACGTTATGCGATGGGAACAGTAATTGAATCTCGCTTAGATAAACAGATTGGTTCAGTTGTTTCCTTACTTATTCAAAATGGAACGCTTCGTTTAGGAGACCCAGTAGTAGTAGGAACTAGTTATGGTAAGATTAGGTCGTTAAAGAACGATAAAGGACAAAATATCGTCGAAGCCTTACCTTCAACTCCGGTCGAGATTACAGGACTTAACCATGTTCCAAGTGCTGGAGATAAGTTCATGGCTTTCGAAACTGAAAAGCAAGCAAGAAGTGTCGCTGAAGAAAGAAGTTTAAGAGCTAAAGAAAAAGACACGAACAAGTCGGGCATGAGTTTAGAAGAACTATTTGGAGCTATTCAAGATGGTACGAAAGAAATCAATGTCGTTTTAAAAGCCGACGTTAATGGTAGTCAAGAAGCCGTTAAGAATTCTCTTCAAAAGATCAAAGTCGAAGATATTAAGGTTAACGTTATTAGAAGTGGTGTTGGTAATATTACCGAAAGTGATATCGTCCTTGCTAAAGCAAGTAACGCTATCGTTATCGGTTTCAATGTTCGTCCTAGTAATGCCACCCTCGAAATGGCTAAAGAAAACGACGTCGAAATAAGACTTTACAATATTATTTATAAAGTAGTCGAAGATATGGAACTAGCTATGAAAGGTATGCTCGAGCCACTTTACAAAGAGAAAATTTTAGGTACGGCTATGATTAGGCAGTTATTCAAGTTCTCGAAAGTTGGAAATATTGCGGGAAGTCACGTTTTCGATGGTACCATCAAAAATGGAAGTGAATGCCGAATCATCCGAGATGGTGTCGTTATCTATACTGGTAAAATCCGTTCTATTCAACGTGAAAAAGACCAAGTTAAGGAAGTTAGTACGGGCATGGACTGTGGAATCACTTTCGAAAACTATCAAGATATCAAAGAGGGAGACGTTATCGAATCGTTTGAAATGGTCGAAATCAAACGTTAGGGGAGTTTCCTCTTTTTCTTTCAAATTTTTAGTTATTATAATTTAAAAGATGCATATGATAGAATGAAAAAAATATTTGACTTTTTCTTAAAAATATGCTATAATTTAGACACTTGATGGTAATATAGGGGTTAATCAAGAAGGGGAAAGAGGTTGAATAATATGAAACAATCTTATATATTCGAGTATTTAAATGAAAACGATTTCCGTAAGAAAGAAAGATCAGTTCGTAAGTACAATATGCTTGCCTACAAGAAATTGACTTTCGAATACTATCCTTCGTTAAGAAATGGTACTTTTTTAGGTAAGTTAGTTTCTGTATCTAAGAAAGAGAATACTAAGTCTTACGAATTAAAGTTACCAACGGATGAGTTGTTTGCTAAAGTTCACGGTGAAATTATTCTTCATTATACGGTTTACGAAGATAAGAAGATTATTTTACTTACGAACATTACGCCAGATGGTATCTTAGAAGAAGGACATCGTGCTGAGTTAAGTACTTATAAAGGTGTCATGATTTCTAAGAGTAATCCTGAAAAAGATATGTTTAAAGTTAATTTATTAAATATGTTACAAAAATAAGAAGCCTAGTTGCCTGAACTAAGGCTTTTTTTTGTGACTTTTTTTAAAAAAATGAAAAAGAATTTGGTAAGTTATGATATCATTGTAATAGTGAGGTGTTCGTCATGTGGTTATATATAATTTTAGCTATTGTTATCGTTATTTTAGTATTCTTATTTGTTACCTATAATAAACTTGTGCAATTGAATAATAGAGTAAAAGAGGCTTTTTCGACAATGGACGTCTATTTGAAAAAAAGATGGGATTTAATTCCCAATATTGTCGATGTCGTAAAAGGATATGCTAAGCATGAAAAGGAAACAATCGAAAAAGTTACGGAACTTCGCAATAGTGTCTATGATAAAATGTCGGACGATGAAAAAATCAAAACAAACGTCGAATTATCTTCTGGTATTCCTAAAATAATGGCTCTATCCGAGGCTTATCCAGATTTAAAGGCTAGCGATAATTTTAAAGACTTGAGTAGCCAACTATCAAAAGCCGAAGAAGATATTGCCAATGCTAGAAAATATTATAATGGTACAGTTCGTATCTACAATAATAAAGTTCAAATGTTTCCTAGTAATATCATAGCTAAAATGTTTGGTTTTAAAGTGAAGTCGATGTTTCAAGTTGAAAATGCCGAACGCGAAAATGTCGATGTTAAATTGTAATGGAGGGTATTCATGAAAAAGTATATTAAGGGGATAGTATTAATTGTTTTACTTTTAATATCATTTTTATTTAGTTCTCCTCAAAGTGTTTTAGCTGCGTCGAAGCAATCTTCGTATATTGATATTTATAGTAGAAATTATTCCTTTGTGGTTGAAGACTTATCATTTTTAAATATTGCTTTTAGTAATTATTCTTTAACTTCGACAAAAACTTTTGGTATTACTGGTATAGCAGTTAATGAAAGTAAAGATACAATCAACTATAAAATAACAATAAATTACTATGACTCTAACCATAATTTAATGCTTCAGAAATCTAGTACAAGTTCGGCAAATGTTGGAATAAACGACTTAAATATAATGTCTAATTCTAGTGATTTAAATGGTCGTGAGGTTGACGAAATACTTTATTATCGATTAATTGTCGAATATGATTCAATAGTTGATGAAAGTGTTCCTCCTAGTGAAAATCCTCAGTATCAATCTCTTGATTACGTTATCGATAAATATGATATAGATATAGTTGTTAATTTGAATAACACTTTAGATGTAAAAGAGACTATTACTGCTTATTTTAATACTCCTAAACATGGTATATATCGAACTATTCCTTTGAAGAATAATATTACGAGACTCGATGGTACTTCATCTATAAATAGGACTCAAATATATAATTTGAAAGTAAATGAAGAATATACCACCTCAAGGGAAAATGATAATTACAAAATAAAAATAGGTTCGGCTAGCGAAACCTTAACAGGTGAAAAGACTTACGTTATCGAATACACTTATAATCTAGGAAAAGATCCTATGCCAGACTACGATGAGTTATATTACAATATCATCGGTACTGATTGGGATACAGTTATCGGTAATGTAACTTTTACAATTAAGATGCCTATGGATATTGATTCTTCCAAATTAGGTTTTTCTTCGGGACTAGTAGGTTCTACTTCTCATGAAAATGTTAAATATAAAGTAAATGGCAAGACTATAACTGGTAGTTATGACGGAATTCTTGGAGTAGGCGAAGGTGTAACTATCCGCTTGGAACTTGAAGATGGCTACTTCGTTAATGCGGGACTTAGATTCAATATAGTGGAGTATCTTCCGTTTTTAGTTCCTATCGTGTTTTTGTTAATATCCATTTTCTTGTGGTTTAAGTTCGGCCGTGATGATCATGTTATCGAAACAGTCGAGTTTTATCCACCTAAAGGTTTCAATAGTTTAGAAGTCGGTTTTTTGTATAAGGGAAATGCTACCAGTCAAGATGTTGTCTCTTTGCTCATCTATTTAGCTAACAAAGGATATATAAAGATTTCTGAAATAGAAGGGAAGTATTTGTTCTCTAAAGCTAAAGACTTTAAAATAACGAAGTTAAAGGATTACGATGGCGATAATGCTAGTGAAAGATTATTTTTAAGTGGCTTATTTAAAAATCATGTAGCTTCGTCCGATGATACTGAAATTTCAGTTACTCAAGCGGAACTACACAATAGTTTTTATCTTACGGTAAGAGAAATTTTAACAAATATGAATACTAAGGAGAATAAGAATAAAATAATCGAAAAATCTTCGACAGGTAAATCGATATTTATTATTTTGATGATGATCGCTTCTTATTGTTTGATTACTATTCCACCAGTTATGACTTATGGTTTTGCAGGAAGCCTTATTTTTGCTCTTTTATTTCCAAGTATTGGTTTTGGTATTATGTTTTTAGGCTTATTTGGTAGCCAATATAAAGTTTCTTCTGGAGCTGGTTCACTAGCTTTGAAGATAACAAAAATATTTTTAATCCTATGGGGAGTAATGTTCGGTGGCATTCCATGGTTAATTATTGTTCTTCCAACTTTACTACAAGATTTGTTCTATTTATATTTTTATATTATCGGTCTTGGTTGTATTGTTGGAATGCTTCTTTGCTTAATAAATATTTCCAAACGAACTAAATATGGTAATAAAATATTAGGGAAATTACGTGGCTTTAAGAATTTCTTAGAAACAGCTGAAAAAGATAAATTAGAGGCCATGGTTACCAAGAATCCTACATACTTTTATGATATCTTGCCATATACTTATGTCTTAGGTGTTTCAGATACTTGGATTAAAAAGTTTGAGACTATAGCGTTAGAAGCTCCAACTTGGTATGATAGTCCAGATGCTTTTGATGTTCTATCTTTCGGTTTGTTTATGAATTCTACAGTTGTTTCTGCTCAAGCAGCTATGATGTCGAGTCCATCTAGTGATTCCAGTAGTGGTGGCGGTTCATCTGGAGGAGGTTCTTCTGGCGGTGGCTCCGGTGGAGGAGGAGGGGGTTCTTGGTAACTCCCTTTTATTTTTTCTTTTCTTCTAGGTATTGGTAATTAAGTTTGTTTTTGTTGTCGATTATAGATTTGCCAAGTTTTTCTTCTAAGTTTTCTCTTGCTACTTTCGAAACGTTGCCACCCATCTTGGCAATTTCTTTATTTTGTTCTAGGCCAAATGGTTTATGTTCTTTGGCAAGTTCTCTAGTTGCAAGTTCACCTAAATCGGTAAGTGCTATTTCAATATCTGACATGTTATCTCTTAAAGATTCCTTGTGAAGCCCTTTAAATTCTTTATATTCGTTTGCCTTCATGCCAGACCATTCTTTATATATTTCATTAGTTAAAATTCCAAATTCACAGTTTTCAGTGATGCCACAATCTTTCCAAACGTCTGTTAGTTTATTTCTATCTAGTATGCCTTTTAATCTTGCTTCAATCCATTTATCGGAGTAGCCTCTTTTACGATAATAGTTGATTGCTCTTTTGATAGCAATCTCAGGGTCAAATACTTCATCGATTCTTTCACTTCCTAGATTAGCAAGCCATAATTTAAATGGTTCTGCTTTAGGACTAGGGACGGATTCAATTAATCTTAGTATTCCTTTAGTGTCTAAAGCATCTCTTAATCTTATCTTTCCATCTGGTGCCTTCATTTTCAACTGACTACATTTTGTAGTCAGTTCACTACCTTCTTTTTTAAGTCTATTCTTTAATACAGACCAGTATTTTCTTGGCTCAACACTGTCGGTCAAAGCTGCAATAACATCCACGACACTGAAATAGTAATCTTCTTTTTCACTATCCCAAATACTTCTAATTTCTTTTCCTTCAAATAGATTTGAAAGAGTTTCTAATTTGTTTTGATTCATACAAAACCTCCTTTGCAAAAACATCATACAATATAAAACGAATGTTCGTCAATACAAATTTCAAAAAAATATTATCCAATTTTTACCAAGAAAAAATCGGATTAAAAAATCCGAAATTTATTACTACTAATTTCATTTTTAAACGCGTCGAATTCGACACCTTTGAAATTTTTATTATTTAATTTTACGATTCTAATAGGTTATAACATCTCTGTTACGTATTCACATTTGAATGAGAATTATTGCTTTCTCAGTATTAGTGTACCATGCTAAAATATATTTGCTATTCTCCATACATTAATCTTGGCAATATGAAATGTGTTTTCTAAATTGGCAAATGTTCATATGCTATATTTTACAACTTTAGAATATATTTCTATGGCATTTGTCCTATAAATTCATTTTTTTGGACTTAAAGTAAATGATAGATAAACAACTTCATTGTTTTTAATTTCACGGAATCCCGTTAAATTAAAAAAATCATTATTCAATTGTTCACATAATTTTATATAATCAAATGTTCCTTTATTGTTCATCTAGTGTATTTTTAGTATTAGAATACTTAACTAAATAAGTTAATGATATATAGTCAGTATCACCAATTCTTAAAATACCTATTTTATTGTTATTTACATCTATTTCTGTTTTGATTAACTCTTTTTTCATGTTTACCCCCTTAATTACTAAAATTATTTTATCAAATATTATTAAACAATAAAACTCGAACTATAAAAGTCCGAGTATCAATCAATCTGGTGCGGGTAACAGGAGTTGAACCTGCACGCCATAGGCGCTAGATTCTAAGTCTAGTGCGTCTGCCAGTTCCGCCATACCCGCATATATGTGGTGGACCCTATAGGACTCGAACCTATGACCGCTCGGTTATGAGCCGAATGCTCTAACCAACTGAGCTAAGGGTCCATTGCTTTTTAATAATAACATATTCTAAATTTTATTTCAATAATTTTAAATAATTTTTTCTATGAATTTCCCAAAACCTATCTTTCCTTTTAAGAGGTCTTGTGCTATAATTTAAATTACATAAAAAGAATAGAGAAGATAGGATGGAAGTAAAATGAAAAAATTAAAATGTTTATTAGTTTTCTTACTTATATTAGGATTAACTTTACCATATAATGTTTTAGCTGAACCAACAACTAGTCCAAGTGAAACAGAATCCCCTGATCCAAGTCCAAGCCCTAGTGCTTCACCAGAAGAACCTGAAACTGAAACATTTACTGTTACTTTTGATACAGATGGAGGAAGTAGTGTTAATTCTCAAAAAGTAGAAAAAGGTAAAACAGTTGCGAAACCAAGTGAAGATCCTACGAAAGATGGCTTTACCTTTAAAGAATGGCAACTTAATGGTAAAACTTATACTTTCTTAGAAGAAGTGACAGAAGATATAACTTTAAAAGCAGTATGGGTTTCCAATGAACCTCAAAAACCAGTTCCAGAAAGTAGTTATCTTTCTTCATTATCCCTAGATGACTATAAACTAAGTCCAGCATTTAATAAGGATACGACTACTTATTCAGTAACTGTTCCACCAGAAACAAAGGTTATTAAAATCAATGCCACACCTGACGAAAATTCATCGATTGTTAACTTAGATTCTATCGGTACTAAAACTTTAAAAGATGGACGTAACGTCTTTACGGTGTCGACTAAATTAAAAGATACTAACGATAAAGTAAAAGAGTATACGATTGTTGTGACAAGAGAAAATCCTGATGTAAAACTAGATTCCTTAAAAGTTGATGGTTATGCCTTAGAAGAAGCTTTCCAAAGCGATGTTTATTACTATACGGTTAAGATTCCTTACGAAGTAGAGGAAATTACAGTAAGAGCTATGGCTAATTCACCTTATGCTTCAGTTGAAGTACTCAATAATAAGAATTTAGTAGTAGGGGAAAACACAGTAACAGTTAGAGTTACTTATTCAACTGGTGCAACCCAAGATTATACTATCAATGTGTTACGTTTAAAAGAAGGCGAGTGGAAAGAAACTACTTCAAATACTTCATCAATTACTAGTACTGGAGATGTATTAGCCGATTCTTCGGATGAAAATGATTTCGGCAAATACATAATGATTGTTGTTTTTGCAATACTTGCTTTATTAATGTTGGGTCTTGGTATCTTCTTCTTTATAAAATCAAGAGATCCAGAAAAAATTAGACTTAAGAAAGAGAAAAAAGAAGCTAAGAAGAAAAAGGACGAAGAAGATTCTGTTGAATCTACTCCAAGTGAAATAGAGAAAGTTCAAGAGGAAGTGCCTACTGAAACAGTTGAAACTTCACCTTTAGCAAGTCAAAATATGAGCGAAGAAGATCTTTTAGAAAAAACAATCGAAGCACCTGTTGTCGATCGCTCGGATATTTTAAATGATATCGAAGATTTATTCGATGATGAAAACAAGTAAGAGGATTGGTTCCTCTTTTTTCTATGTCAAGTTGTGGCAAGGAATCTTGAGTAGAACTTTGTCATTTGCTATAATAAGGTTAGAATAGAAATAGTAGAAAGAAGTGGTTAGATGTTTCCAATTATCGGTAAGAGTGAAAATACTATCAATGAAAAGAAAATAGTTGATCAGTTACGTATCCTAGGACTCGATATGATTAACGAAGCAGGAAATGGGCATCCTGGTATTGTACTAGGAGCAGCCCCTATTATTTATACGTTATATGCTCATCATTTAGTTGCAAATCCAAATGATCCAGCCTGGATTAACAGAGATAGATTTGTGTTATCGGCAGGGCATGGGTCAGCTTTGCTTTATGCAACTTTGTTTTTAGGAGGATTTCCTCTTACAATTGAAGATTTAAAAGATTTTCGGCAATTTGGTTCAAAGACCCCAGGACACCCTGAATTAAATGAAAAAATTGGTGTTGACTTATCAACTGGACCTTTAGGACAAGGAATAGCAAGTGCTGTCGGGTTAGCGATTGGTGAAGTGTACTTACGCACCTTTTTTAAGAAAAAAGTAATCGATCATTACACCTATGTCCTTTGTGGTGATGGTGATTTAATGGAAGGAGTATCTTACGAAGCCGCCTCTCTTGCTGGAACTTTAGGTTTAAACCGTTTAATTGTTTTATATGATTCTAACAAAGTGTCTCTTGATAGTAAGACGGATACGACATTTACAGAAAATATTAAAGATAGATTCCTTTCGATGAACTGGAACTATATCTTAGTTGAAGATGGCGAAGATATAAGGGCAATCGACAAGGCTATAAGTGATGCCAAACAAGAAGATAAAAGACCTACGTTAATCGAAGTGAAGACGACGATTGGCAAGTATTCTAAAAATGAAGGAACTCCACTTGTTCATGGTACACCATTAGATGTAGAAGATATTTCGCAAATAAAAGAAAAATTAAATTTTCACGATTTACCTTTTGCTATATCGAAAGAAGCAATGGAAGACTTCCAAAAACAAATTCATGAACGAGTTGATTCAGTTTATAAAACTTGGCAAAGTAAAAAGGAAAGTTTAGACGAAGAGACTCTTTCACTTCTTACATCTTTAGAGAAAAGAGACATCGACTTTAAAAAGATAAATCTTACTTATGAAGCCCCTGAGGATGGTATGGAGTCGACAAGAGACGCATCAGGTAAAGTGTTACAGTCTATTGCGGAATCCACTCCGTTCTTTCTAGGCGGAAGTGCCGATTTAGCAACTAGTAACAAAACATATTTAAAAGAGTTCGAAGACTTTACGAAGGATCATCCAAACGGTAAAAATATTCGTTATGGGGTAAGAGAACATGCAATGGCTGCTATCTCAAATGGCTTGAGTCTTTGTGGCTTACGTCCTTTTGCCTCGACTTTCTTAGTGTTTATGGATTATTTGAAACCAGCACTTAGAATGAGTGCCTTAATGAACTTGCCAGTTATATATATTTTGACTCATGACTCTATTGCAGTCGGGGAAGATGGTCCAACCCACGAGCCAGTTGAACAACTTATCTCTTTACGAGCAACTCCTAATTTCGAAGTATTCAGGCCTGCGGATGCTAACGAAGTAATAGGTACTTACAAGACAGTTCTTAATAAGAAAGATGGACCGGCCACAATTATTTTAGGACGGAATAAGGTACCAATTCAACCATGTACTAATGTTAACGAAGTTGATAAAGGTGGCTATATAGTTATTTCAGAAGAACAATATTTACAAGGTGTCATCATTGCGACAGGTGAAGAGTTGGCTCTAGCAATCGAAGCAAGACAAATACTAAAAGACCAAGGAATTGACTTACGTGTTGTAAGTATGCCTTCGATCGAACGCTTTCGGAAACAAAAACAAGAGTATCAAGAAAGTGTATTGCCACCAACCATTAAAACTTTTGTTATTGAAGCGTCTTCTTCTTACTCGTGGTATTCCTTTGTCTATAACGATAAATACTTAATTACTGTTAACTCTTTTGGAGCTAGTGGTAAGAGGGATGATATCTTAAAAAATTATCAGATGGATATAGATTCCATTGTCAAAAAAATTAAGGGAACTTTTTAACTAGAGTTTCCTTTTTTTGACAAAAAATGGCATTCCAACTTGCTATATTGTTTTTGGTGATGGATAGTGCGTGTATATTATATATTTTCAATGAAAGAAGAGTTTGCTTCTCTTTATAAGGATCAACCAGAATTACTCTTTCAAATAATGAAACAACTTTACTATATGCATGAAGGAGATATCGATTATGCTTTCAATCTTTTTAATCAGCTGACGGAACGAATTGGTAAATCTTCTTTAGATAAGAGACTTTTTATAGAACTACATAAAAAGATGCCTTATTCGAAAAGTGGACAACAGCATATTATGAACGATTTATATCGCGACGAAGTAAGTATCTTAGTGGTTAAAAACAGTCATATTTTAATTACGTCTAATCAAAATGTTTCTTCGTTCTTTCCATATTTATTAGAAAAAAATCATAATTATTTTGTCTGTGACTTTTCTTCAAATGATTATTTTTGGTTAAATCAGTTAAAAAGTCTTGCGATTAATTAAAAGAAATAGTAGAATGTTAGTAAGGAGATGATACCATGAGTGCTAGTCTTAACGATATCTTATATTTACTTCTAGGTCTAGTTATTGGTCTTGTTATCGGTTTCTTCGTTGCTCGTTATCTAATGAAACGTTATTTAAAGAAGAATCCACCAATTAATGAAGAAATGATTAAAGCTCTTATGATGCAAATGGGAAGAAAGCCATCACAAAAACAAATAAATCAAATGATGAAGACAATGGAAAAATATCAGTAATTGTTCTAATTACCGCTATTTTTCCTTTTTTTTGGAAAAGGAGTGAAGAAAATGGAAAGAAAAGAAATCCAAGAATTTTATCATCAAAATGGAAGTAGACTTTATAAGAAAGGAAGAACACTTACCGAGTACCGAGCAAGAAACTTGTATAGGAAGTTAGAAGGAAGAGTACCACTAGCTGAAAAGGAAAATGTAAGAAGGGCTCTTTTAACTAACGGACCTTATCAAAACAATGCTTTAAGAGAAATTCTACTTGCCGAGTATACTTGTCTAGAAGAGACTTGTGATGAAATAGTTCAAGTACCTCTTTTTATAGAAGCCTGTCGTTATTATAATTTAGTAATTGATGAGTTAAAGAAAGAGGATTCCTCATTTAGACCATATATTCATTTAGGTGAAATAAGAAATAAAGAGTTAGAACCATTTGTTGAGGATTTACTTACGACTCGTTTAAGAGATGACAAGTATTCTTTTGAAGAAAGAAGAAAGGTCTTACAAGAGTCATCTTTACTGGCACTGGCTCCATTTTATGTCTCACCAAATACTTCAGTGGAAGTTCGTTACGACAACGAGTTTGCTACTTATTTTATGGTGGCTAGTCCTAAAGTAAAAGAGAAGACTGATTGTGAGTTGTTATGGATAGATACTGAAAAGAATGTTATCAATGGTAAAAATGGGTTATCGTTCTTAATGGAAGTCGAAGGTTATACAATTGATCAAGCGATGGATGTTATGATTAATTTGAATTCTTTAAATATTCCTCTACGTAAAGGAGTAGATAAAGTTCCACGAGATATTCCATATTATCCATTTCCAAAGGAAGAGTCATATCCACCATTTACTTTACTAAAAAGAGTTCCATCTACAAATAGATAAGAAATTAGAATGAAAATGCACTTGTCAACTTGACAGGTCTTTTTTTGAATTTTCTTGACTGGGGGGGGTATGTTTGGCTTATAATTAATATATACTAGAGGGACTTACAAAAGGAAATATACATCACGTAAAGTGAAACTTTTATGGTTTCAAATTTTTGAAGTGTAATTGACTTATACACGTAAAACGGGTATATTAAAAATATACTAGGTAGCGTATAGAATGGTTTCTTTTGTAAAAACTAAAGTAGTAAGGAGTGTGTTTTTATTTATGCCAGAAAAGAAAAATCAAAAGAAGAAAGTATTGATACTAGTTTTAGTATTAGGATTAGTTCTCTTAACAGTAGGAACTACTTATGCCTTCTTTACTTATTCTAGACAAGGAGTAGAGGAACATGTTTTAACAACAGGATCTTTATATTTTGTTTATGATGAGTTACCAGACGTGGAAGACAGTAATAAAATTACAATTGGTAATGCCTTTCCAGTAAGTGATGAAAAGGGAATGGTTCAAGAAAAACCTGGAATGTTTGAGTTCGAAGTAAGAGCCAAAACTCAAGGAGCAGATATCAACTATGAGATTTATTTAACTAAAGATGAAAGCTCTACTTTACCAGAGAAAGTAGTAGATACGTATTTAACTACTACTGGTAAAAAAGGAGAAAATAGTGCTGAAACTTTAGTTAAACTAAGTTGGGACAATAAATGGACAAAAGATAATGGAGTAACCCAATATCAATTCTTATGGAATAGTCATGTACCAGTATTGGAAGAAGGACAACAAGGTAAATCATTATATCAAGAAACAATACCAAGTACTAATAATGAAGAATACTCTAAGGTATTTAGATATCGTATGTGGCTAGATGAAAGTGCCGAGGGTGTTAATGGTAAAGGAGAATGGATATATGGAGGAAAGAGTTTTACGGTTAAAGTAAATGTCTATGCCTCAAATGAAGAACTACCTTCTCCAACCCCAGTAGGAGTAATGCAAAGTTGGACTTATAATTTTGATAGTTTAATGAGTGGTGATCTTAGTCAAATGTATTCAAATACTGACTTTCACACAATGGATAAAATAGTTTCTATAAGCAATATTCGTTTCGAAAACGAAATAGAAATTCCAGAAAGTGTTTCTAAAGATAATCAATGGGATATATCTGAGAAACAGGATGGAAGTGTTATGGCTTACATGATTCCTAATGATGAAGGAGTAACTTGTAATAATTCTTTTTTTGAAGAAGGTACTCCTACACAATGTAATGATTTAGTAATAGCTTCAAATGGAGAGACCTATGGAAATCCTGATTCTAGTTCCTCTTTTGCTTATTTCATGAGTTTAAAATCAATTGATTTTACAAATTATAATGCAAGTTTAATTGAAAATGCTGGTGGTATGTTTGCCTCATGTAGTAGTTTAAATTCACTAAACTTAAGTAATTGGGATACATCAAGTTTGAAATTAATGTCTATTAAAGTTACGTTGTCAATTTCTGAATATTCAGAAACGAATGGTATGTTCCAAGGATGTATCCAATTAACCACTCTAGATTTAAGTGGGTGGGACACTTCAAACGTAACTGATATGTCAGGTATGTTCGCTTATTGTCGTCAATTAACCTCAATCTATGTTAAAGATGATTCTACAAAGCAATGGTTTATTGATAATGCAAGTGATATGAATCTTAATAATCCGGAAACTGTAGTTCAAGTCAAACCCTAAAGTAGAGAAGACCCTATACTTTTTTCTTTGCTATAACTTGTTGGTTCGTGCTATACTTTTGGTAGAATGGATGTGTGAATATGAAGTTAACTAAAGAGATTAATCCTTATATTTTTAGAGGGTACGATATTAGGGGGAAGTATCCTCAAGATTTAAATGAAGATGTTGCCTATACTGTAGGTCGTAGTTTTGGTTCACGTCTTGTTGATTTAGGACAAAAGAATTGTGTCGTTTCAAGAGATAACCGTTTATCTTCGGAAGAACTTGCTAGTGCTTTGATTAAAGGAATCTTGGATAGTGGAGTAGATGTTATCAATTTAGGATTAACGACGACACCGATGTACTATTATGCTTGTATTAAATTGAATGTTCCACGTGGTGTAATGGTAACAGCTAGTCATAATCCTAAGGATGAAAATGGTTTTAAGTTTGCTTTTGATGAAACGGGAAATGCTTGTGGAAAGACGATTCAAGATTTTCTTAAATACACACTTAATCAAAACTTTCATGAAGGAACTGGAACTCTTTCTACATATTCAATCGATGAAGAATATTTTAAGTTGATGAAGGAATCGATTACTTTAGGGCCAAGGCCCCGTAAAGTTATTTTAGATTGTGGAAATGGAACAACTTCGCTTTTTGTAAAACAAATCTTTGAACAGTTTCCATTTAATTGTGAAATCCTTTTTGGTGAAAGTGATGGTAACTTTCCTAATCATCATCCAGATCCTTCGATTGAAAGTAATTTAACTTCTTTAAAAGAAAAAGTTTTGGAGACTAAGGCGGATGTGGGATTAGCTTTCGATGGTGATGGAGACCGTTTAGGAGTAATCGACGAAAAAGGTAACTTTATTTCGATGGATCAATATATGATTGTAATGGTTCGTGATTTATTATCAAAGAGTACTAATAAACGTGTTTTATATGATATTAAATGTAGTAAGACTTTAGTTGATGAAATTAAACGTTTAGGTGGAACACCACTTTGTTCTCAAACAGGTAACTCATATACCAAAAGAAATACTAGAGAGTGGGATTGTATTATGGGTGGAGAATTATCTGGGCATATCTACTTTAGAGATAAATTCCCAGGCTTTGATTCAGGAATTTACGCAGGTCTTCGATTAGTTGAATTACTTTCTAATACTGATAAAACGATGAGTGAATTATTAGAGGGAATTCCTAAGATGTATGCAACTCCTGAGATAAAGAAAGCCGTAAGTGATGAAATCAAGTTTCAAATAGTTGATGAAATAAAGAAGTATGTCCAAGAAAAAGGATACCCTTTAAATGATATCGATGGTGTTAGATGTGATTTTGAAAAAGGTTGGGTTTTAGTTAGAGCTAGTAATACAGGACCTAATTTGACGATTAGATTCGAAGCAGAAAGTGAAGAATTACTTCACACTTTACAGGATGAATTTTTAACTCTAATTGACCAACTAGTGGCTGCTAAAAATAAGTAAAATTTAGGAATTGGACTGTCAAATGGGTGTCTTATTCCTTTTTTTTGCCTTTTTTCTTTGGTATAATTAGATAGGAGATGATTGTATGGCAACCATATATAATGAGAATTCGATTAAAGTTCTAGAAGGATTAGAGGCAGTTAGAAAACGCCCTGGAATGTATATCGGTTCAACTGATAAAAGAGGACTTCATCATTTAGTATGGGAAATTGTCGACAACTCAATCGATGAAGTTATCAATGGTTATGGCGATTATATCAAGATAATTATTCATAAAGATGGAAGTATTTCAGTGGAAGACCACGGACGTGGAATTCCAGTCGGAATGCACTCGACAGGAAGAAGTACTCCAGAAGTTATTTATACAGTTTTACATGCTGGAGGAAAATTTGAAAGTGGTGGTTACAAAGTTTCAGGTGGACTTCACGGCGTTGGAGGAAGTGTCGTTAATGCGTTATCAAAATGGATGGAAGTAACTATTCATAAAGATAAAGGAATCTATCAAATTAAGTTTAAAGATGGTGGTAAGGTTGCTTCTCCTTTAAAACAAATTGGAACGACTAATCGGACAGGAACGACTGTGCGTTTCTTACCGGATGATTCGATTTTTTCGTCGACTAATTTTTCTTTCACGACGATATGTGAAAGGATGCAAGAGTCAGCCTTCTTACTTAAAGGTTTGACTATCGAAATTATCGATGAAGAGGATGGTAAAGAAGCCAAATACTGTTATGAAAATGGACTTGAAGCCTATATCGAATACTTAAACGAAGGTAAAGTTACCTTGCAAAAACCACTTTTATTTACAGGTGTCAAAGATAAAATTGAAGTCGATATTGCGATGCAGTACACAGATACTTATAACGAAGATATTATTTCGTTTGTAAATAATGTTAAGACAATCGATGGCGGAAGTCACGAAGTTGGGTTTAAGACAGCCTTAACTAGAGTATTTAACGACTATTGTAAAGAAAGAGGAATTATCAAAGGCAAAGAAAAGGCTTTCGAAGGAAGCGATGTCAGGGAAGGTTTGACAGCGATTATCAGTTTGAAGATCCCAGAAAATATTTTACAGTTCGAAGGCCAGACTAAAGGAAAATTAGGTACTCCTCAGGCAAGAACAGCAGTCGATGCGGTAGTTTCGGAAAAACTTGCTTTCTATTTGGAAGAAAACAAGAAGATTGCCGAAGATATTATCGATAAGTCGTTACGGAGTAAAGCCGCAAGAGAAGCCGCTAGAAAAGCAAGAGAAGAGGCTCGTAAAGGCAAGAGTAAGAATCCGAAAGAACGAGCCTTATCTGGTAAATTAACGCCTGCTCAAACAAAGGATAAAACTAAAAAAGAACTCTTTTTAGTAGAGGGAGATTCCGCTGGAGGTTCAGCGAAACAAGGACGAGATCGTAAATTCCAAGCAGTACTTCCACTACGTGGAAAAGTTATCAATACCGAGAAAGCAAAACTTGAAGATATCTTTAAAAACGAAGAAATCAATACGATGATTTATACGATAGGAGCGGGAATTGGAGCAGACTTTAATATCGATGAAGCGGAGTACAACAAAGTTATCATCATGAGCGATGCCGATGTCGATGGAGCCCATATCCAGTGCTTACTTTTAACGTTCTTCTATCGTTATATGCGGCCTTTAATCGAACATGGACATCTCTTTATCGCGATGCCACCATTATATTTGATTAAAGATGGTAAAGAACATCGTTACGCTTATACAACCGAAGAAATGAAAGAGATTATCGGCACTAAAAAATGTGAAGTTCAACGTTACAAAGGATTAGGTGAAATGAATGCGGATCAACTAGCCGAAACCACGATGAATCCCGCCACTAGGACCTTAATCCAAGTCGATATAAACGATGCTTTACTAGCCGAAAAGAGAGTAAGCGTCTTAATGGGGGATGCGGTTGAACCAAGAAAAGAATGGATCAATGAGAATGTCGAATTCTCACTTGAAGCTGATTACATTATATAGAAGGGAACTCTTTAAATATGGCATTAACAAGAAAAGAAATAGAAAGCATCATTAAAAAAATTGTACCATTTGGTACAGTTATCGATTATTTAGTGGAGCAAGTTCCAAGTGATAATTTTTCAATTTCCAGTGTATTATCAATTCTTTTAGTCGAAGATAAAGAAACGAGATTAAAAAAATTGACACTTATACAAGAGCAACTAAATAATTACGATAAAAAAGGAATAAAGAAAAGTTATAAACCTCGCTTTACAAAGAAAAGATGTATTCAACTACTACTAGACAGGCATTTGGATCAATGTAAGCATCTCCAAGCAATTAAAGATGTGGCCTTAACTGATGAGTTAGCTAATCAATTAGTTGAAAATAAAGAATACTCTAGAGCAATGGACTTATATTATTTTCAAAAAGTTCTAAGTTACTTTGAGAAACATTATCCTAATGACTTTTTAGAACTTGAAAACGAGTGTTACGTAATTCAGGATGTTTTAGCAAATATTCAAGAGGTAAATGATCAAAAAATGTTACATAGTATTAATAAATATTATATTCGAACCATAACAGAATAGGGGTGTTTTCATGAAGAAACAAAAAACACAAGAAATTATCGAGAAGATTTATCATTATTCACTCGAAGAGATAATGGGTGAAAGATTTGGAAGTTACTCGAAGTATATCATTCAAGATAGGGCTATTCCCGATGTGAGAGATGGATTAAAGCCTGTTCAAAGACGTATTTTGTACTCGATGTTTAGAGAAAAAAACACTTACGACCATGGCTATCGAAAGAGTGCTAAAACAGTCGGAGATGTTATCGGTAATTTCCATCCGCATGGCGATAGTTCTATTTATGAAGCAATGGTTCGAATGAGTCAAGATTGGAAGAGTCGTCATCCATATATCGATATGCATGGTAACAACGGTTCAATCGATGGTGATAGCCCTGCTGCTTACCGTTATACGGAAGCACGTCTTGCCAAGATTAGTAACGAACTATTAAAAGATATCGAAAAAGATACTGTTCAGTTTGCTCCTAACTTCGATGATACGATTATGGAGCCAACGGTACTTCCTGCCAAGTACCCAAATCTTTTAGTAAGTGGTACGACAGGAATTTCTGCAGGATATGCCACTAATATTCCACCTCACAATTTAGATGAAGTTATTCAAGCGACGATTCATAGAATCGATAACCCTAATTGCAGACTTGAAACGTTATTAGAAATCGTCAAAGGACCTGATTTTCCAACAGGTGGAATTGTCGAAGGAAAAGACGGAATAAGAGAAGCCTATGAAACAGGTCGAGGTCGTGTAGTAGTTAGGGCGAAAACGCGGTTCGAAGAAGAAAAAGGAAAACTCACCTTAGTAATCGATGAGATTCCTTTCGAAGTAAACAAGGCTTTATTAGTTCGTAAAATAGATGAAATTAGAATCGATAAGAAAATCGATGGTATGATTGAAGTCCGTGATGAATCAGATAGAGATGGTTTACGTATTGCTATTGATTTAAAGAAAGATTGTAATCGTGATTTAGTCCTCAATTATTTATACAAGAATACCGATTTACAAATATCGTATAACTACAACATGGTGGCTATCGAGAATAGAAGACCGCGTTTACTTGGCCTCATTCCAATGTTAGACGCTTATATCCGTCACCAAAAAGAAGTAATTTTACGAAGAACTAATTTCGATTTAGCAACGGCTAAGAAACGTCTTCATATCGTCGAAGGACTTATCAAGTGCCTTTCAATTCTAGATGAAGTTATCAGAGTTATTAGAGGTAGTAAAAATAAAACCGATGCTAAAGAAAACTTAGTTAAAGAGTTTGAATTTACGATGGAACAGGCCGAGGCTATCGTCAACTTACAACTTTATAAATTGACGAATACCGATGTCACTTTACTAGAGGAAGAGTTAAAGAATTTAAGAATCGTCGTAGCAGGCCTTGAAAAAATTCTATCGGACGAAGAAAAACTTAAAGAAGTTATGAAAGAAGAATTAAGACGAGTTAAGAAAGAGTATGGACTTCTGCGTAAAACAGAAATCAAGGATGAAATAACTGAGATTACAATCGATACGTCCGCTATGATTCCAAAAGAAGATGTCATTGTAACTGTTACCAGAGATGGTTACGTTAAACGGAGTAGTTTTAGAAGTTTCCAAGCAACTAATGAAGATACGAGTCTTAAAGAAAACGATTACCTAATAGGGTGCTTTGAACTTAATACTTGGGATACTTTGTTATTATTTACGAACTTAGGAAATTATCTATTTGTGCCAGTGCACGAATTACCTGATTTAAAATGGAAAGATTTAGGTAAACACATAAGTAATATTATCAAAATGGATGAAACCGAAGAATTAGTCGCAGCCCTTCCAGTATCATCATTTGAAACGAACCAAGATATTACGATTGCTAGTGCTAGTGGTATGATTAAGCGTACCCCTTTAAAAGACTTCAAGATTGCAAGATACACTAAGCCTGTTACTTGTATGAAGTTAAAGGATAAAGATCATGTCGTGGATGCTTTCTTTACGACTTATAACGATATCTTTATCGGTACTAAGAATGGCTATGGTTTATGGTTCGATAGAGATGATATTCCACTTGTCGGTACTAAAACTAGTGGAGTTAAAGGAATTAATTTGAAAGATGACGAAGTAGTAAGTGTTGCCTGTTTCAATGCTAATAATACCGAGTATGTTTCAGTTGTAACCGATAAAGGTACTGGTAAACGAGTTAAACTTTCAGATTTTGAGAAATCAACGAGAGCAAGACGTGGACTTTTACTATTCCGGGAAGTGAAGACTAATCCATATCACGTTTTACGAACCTTTGTAGTCGATACTAAGAACTATTTGGGTTTCAAAGGTGATGGAATCGATACTATTAAATTAACGGAACTTCCAATTATGGATCGTTATTCAACTGGAAGTACAGTTCATAAAGGAGTATTAATCGATGCCTTCCTTGTTAAGGATTTAGAGAAAAAAGAAGAAATGGAAATCGAAAGTAACGAAGCCCAAAAGGAGCCAGTAAAGAAAACGGTCTCGTTAAAAGAAATCGATGATCGTCTGATGACAATCGACGATTTCTTAGATATTTAATTTTACACTTGTCAATTTGACAGGTGTTTTTTGTTAATTTGCTTGACTGGGGGGGGGTATGATAGGCTTATAATGTAATTAACATAGAGGGAGTTGATTTTATTATGGACGAAAAAAACAATCAAAAAAAGAAAGTATTAATACTAGTTTTAGTACTAGGTTTAGTTCTCTTAACGATAGGCGGAACATATGCATTTTATACTTATACTAGACAAGGACAACAAGAAAACGTTTTAACAACAGGTAGATTATACTTTGTCTATGATGAGTTAAGCGAAAAGCCAAGTAATAGTATCAATATTCAAAATGCTTTTCCAATGACAACAGACGATGGAAAAACTCAAAGTGGACAAGGAATGTTTGAGTTCGAAGTAAGGGCAACGACCCTAGGTTCACCAATTTACTATGGAATCTATTTAACGAAGAAAGATGGCTCTACCCTAGAAGAAAAAGTAGTAGATACATATTTAACAAGTGTAGGAGAAGTAGATAGTGAAACACCAATCCAAAACAAATGGACAAATCAAGAAGTAAATATCTATAACAAACTATGGATAAGCCAAGAACCATCTGTAATAGAAGAAGGAAATGGTAAGACATTAGAACAAGATAAGGTAGAAGAAAATCAAGAAGACTTTAAAAAGACATATAGATATCGTATGTGGATAGATGAAAGTGCCAGTGAATTTGATGAGAATGGTTCATGGGTATATGGTGGAAAGACGTTCACAGTAAATGTTAATGTGTATGCAAGTAATGAAGAATTACCTCCACCACTTGAACCAAAAAATGAATCACAAAATACTTGTGAAGAATTACCAACACCAAATGCACCACAATTAGCCCAAGGAATGATTCCAGTTGTTTATAAAGATGGAAATTGGGTAGTAGCAGACAAAGATAACAAAGATAATAGTTGGTATAATTATTGTAATCAAGAATGGGCTAATGCCGTAACAGTAGTCGAAGAACAAAGAGAAACATTGACTCGGGCTACAGAAAATACTGTAATTGATGAACAATATATCAATACGATGTGGGTATGGATACCAAGATATGAGTATGATTATGTAAATATTGCTGAATATGCAGGAGGTTCACAAGAAACTCCAGGAGAAATAAAGGTGCAGTTTTTAAGTGGAACAGCAGGAGAAAGTGGAGGAAATTATAAATTACATCCAGCATTTACTTTTGGAGAAGAAGAATTAGAAGGATTCTGGTATGGAAAATTTGAAACGAGTCCTGAAACATCTTGTAGTGGTAAAGAAACTTGTAATGTAGATACAATAAAACCACAAATAAAGCCAAATGTTGTATCCTGGGGACATATTCAAGTGGCTAAAGCCTTTACAGTATCGCAAAAAATGGCAAATGAATTTAAAGAAGAGTATGGATTTAGTGGAATAGAAGATACTCATATGAGTAAGAATAGTGAGTGGGGAGCAATAGCATATCTTTCACAAAGTACATATGGAAAGTATGGAAATTCTTTATATAATGGTGCCAATAAAGAAGTATATCAAAATAAATCAACTACTTATATAACGGGAAATAGTAATGGAACACCATCTCAAGAAGACTCTAGACAAGAAGGACAATATGAATATGATGATATGACAGATTTAAAAGATGGAAAAGGATTAGCAGGCCCTGGAGCCTCGACTACTGGAAATATCACAGGAGTGTATGATATGTCAGGAGGAGCAGATGAATATGTCATGGGAGTTCTCGCTGATGACGATGGACAACCAAGAAGCGGATTTTTACTAGTAGCTAATTCGGGCTTTAATGGAACATGTCGTTCAGGAGATTGTTCGAATGTTGGAATAGACTTTCCAAATGAAAAATATTATGATTTATACACAAGTTCGAATCCTGAAGATGAGTCTGCTTCTTTAGCATGTGAAGAAGGAATATGTTATGGACATGCTTTATCGGAAACAGCCGGATGGTATAATGACAATCAATATTTCGTGAAATCGTCGCAACCTTGGTTCTGCCGCGGCGGCATCTATCACAATTCTAGTACGGGTGTATTCGACTTCGGCTACTACATTGGGGATGCGAACGTCACCAACTCGTTCCACCTGGTTTTGGTTCCATAATCTAAAATCTTATGTAACCAACTGTGTAACTAAACCTACACGGTTTTTTACGTCTTGTGAAAACTCGAATAAAGTATTACAATAAAGATGTTCTTAAGTAGAAAGGAGTGGAACTATGAATCGCGAAAAACAACTAGCTAAAAATACTCTGGTCGTGGCTTTAGGTAAAATTGCGACTCGTTTTATTAGTTTCTTTTTGTTGCCTTTATATACCGCTTTACTATCTACTGAAGAATATGGAACTATCGATTTATTAAACACCTTGATTTCACTTATGCTACCTTTACTATTTTTACAGATTGATCAAGCATTATTTCGCTTTTTAATAGATGAACGGAAAAAAGAAGAAAGAAAGACAACTTTAATTACTACTGTTTTAATGACGACTGGAGTTCAAACTTTAATCTTTTCAATTATTTATTTACTGATATCACCTTTTATACATAACCAATACCAATACTTTTTGCTAGTTAACTTAATATTTGCCGAATTATCTAATGTCTTTTTGGAAATAGCAAGAGGTTTTGGACATAATGGAGTTTACTCTGTTGGAAGTCTTATAACTGGAAGTTTTACTATTATCTTAAATGTTATTTTAATTGCTTTCTTCGGTTGGGGAGCCAACGGAATGCTGGCTGCAACTTTGTTTGGAAATATCGCTGGATGTATATTTGTCTTCTTTAAAGAAAAACTATATCGTTACATCGACTTTAAAACCTATTCTAAGAGTGAGAGAAAGAAACTTTGGAAATACTCAATTCCGCTTGTTCCAAATCAGTTATCGTGGTGGGTAGTAAATACTTCGGATAGAATAATCGTGACATGTTTATTAGGAATTGGTTTAAATGGAGTCTATTCTTCCGCTAATAAGATTTCAAGTATTTGTATCACTTTGTTTGGTATTTTAAATATGACTTGGCAAGAGTCCGCAGCTATGTATATTAATGATGATGACCATGCAGAGTACTTTAGTAAAATGATTAACTTTATTATGAGTATCTTTGTCTCGATGTGTTTAGGTCTTATTGCGTTTATGCCATTCTTATTTTCTTTCCTTATTATTGGAGAAGGGTATAGTGGAGCGTATTATCAAATACCAATATTACTAATTGCAACTATCTTTAATGTTTTAGTTTCGTTATTGGGATCCATTTATGTCGCTCTTAAGCGAACTAAGGAAGTGGCTAAAACTTCGATATTTGCGGCGTTAATAAATATTGTTATCGATTTAGCCCTCATTAAGGTTATCGGCTTATATGCAGCATCAATTTCAACTTTAGTTGCCTATTTTACGATGGCCATATATCGTTATATCGATATTCGAAAATACATGAAGATAAAATTAGATTATAAAATGTTTTTAACATATTTATTCTATGGAGTTATAATAGTCTTCTGCTACTACAGTAAAAACCTTTATTTTTATATTTTAGGCGCCATTTTAGCGGCAATTCTCTTCTTAGTTTACAACATGCCATTCATTAAAAAAGTCTTTTCTATAATCAAAAAGAAAATACAACGGAAACGATAAAAAGATGTCGATTTCTGTTGTATTTTTTTGTAAGTTGTCTTATACTTAGTAGTGAAAAGGAGTGAATGTAATGTTTTGTGGCGAGTGTGGAGCCAAATTGAAAAAAGGCGCTCAATTCTGTGAAGAATGTGGGGCACCTGTACCTGAAGCAGATTCTAAAAAAGAAGAAGATGAAAAGCAAGAAACTGCTCCAGTTACACCAAAAGAACCTCGTAAACCAATGTCTAAAAAGACAAAGATTGGTCTTATCGTAGGTGGTGTTGTTCTAGTTGTTTTAGTAGCAGGTTATATGGTTTTAAGTAACCAGTATAGTCCTAATACAGTGGCATTGGAATATGTCGATGCGGTAATTCATCAGGATGCTAATAGGTTGTATTCGTATTTGAATTTAGGAAGTGATACAACTTTCGTATCGAAAGACAAATTCGTAGAACACGCTGAAGAAAGCAAAGGAGAAGATCTTGATGTTGCGGGTTGTACAGTAACAAATGTCCGTTATGGATCAACTAATACGAATGCTACGGTTACGGTAAAATGTGCTTTAAGAGAAACTGGCGAAGAAGATTCAATTAATGTAAAATTAGTTAAGGATGGTAAAGCGTTATTACTATTCGATCAATGGAAAGTGGCTTTGGATACTGATGATTATGTCGTAAAAGACTACGAAATGAAAGTTCCAAAAGGAGCAAAGATTAGTATCGATGGAGTCGATGTAGCAGATAAATATCTCGATAAAAAAGATTCTACGGAATCACAAGATGTATACAAGATTCCAGTTATCTTCACAATGGAGACACCTATTAAGGTTTCTCTAGCTAATGGTTTTGTTATCGAAGATGATGTTACACCTTCATCATATGATGATTATGAAGCAGAACTTTCGTTAGATGAACTTACAAGTGATCAAATTTCTGGTTTACAAGACCAAATTAAAACAGATGTTAACACTTTATATCAAAATATCTTAGCTAAGAAGACTTGGACTGATGTAAAGAGTAGTTACCAATACGGAGATGTTACCTTATCTGATTTCGAAGATACTTACACGGATCTTTACGATGATGTCGTAGATAGTAGTTATCGTCAACTTACAGCGTTCGATGTAACTAGTGTTCGCTTATCTTCTGTCGAATTAAACGATGAAGGAAGAATCGAAATTTATTGTACTATAAATTATAAGTATAGCACTTCGTATGAAAACTATAGTGGTGAAGTCCAAACACGTGATTCAAATGATTATTTCTATACGACTATGACATACGATTTCTTAGATAATGCTTATCATTTATATGATATGAGTAATACAGAAACGTATTTCTATTAAAATTGGTCATAATATTTATGAAATAAAGAAATAAAATGGTAATATGAGGAGGAAATTATGGCAAAATTTTGTACAAAATGTGGTAAAAAACTAGAAGACGGTCAAGTATGTGACTGTGAAAAGAAAAAGACTGGAGCAAAGGCTGCTAAAACTGAGGGAAAAACGGTAGCAACTGAGGCTGCTCCTGCAACAGGAATTGATTTCAATTGGTATGCTAATTCTTATTTAGATATCATCAAAGGTTTATTTACTAAGCCAATTGATACGATTAAGAAATATGCAACTAGTAAGAACTTAGGTTTAGGTATTGCTTCAATGGTGATTGCCTGCATCGTAATGGGAATTTTCCAATATTGCTTGGCAACAGAAGGTACTGTAAGTATTATTAAAGCAGTTGGTGACATGGCTGGAGTTCCTTTAGGAGGACTATCAAGTTCTAGTTTGTCAGCATTTGGTTTCCAAGTTGACTTTATAAAGACTTTCTTACAAGGATTCGTAACTTCAGCGGCAACTTTAGCAATGATGGCTCTTATGATTTACGTGTTTGCTGGAGCAATCTTTAAAAGCGATATGGATATTCGTAAAGCATTTGCTTTAGTTGGTGTAGTAGCAGTTTACAACACTATCATTATGTTAGTTACGACAATCTTTATGTACATCAGCGGATGGTTAATGTTAATCGTTCTTCTTGTTGGTAGTTTGTTCTATGCTATTTACTTATTACAAGGAATCGTTGCAGCATCTAACTTAGATCATAACCGTTTAGCATTAGTTTATGTACCTGCTGTAGTAGTTACACTTATAGTTGTAATTTACGTTTTACCAAAACTATTTGCTTAAAAGAAAGTTTAGAAAGTAATATCAAGCACTTGTCAATTTGACAGGTGTTTTTTGCTGATTTGCTTGACTGGGGGGGGGTATGTTTGGCTTATAATGAATATATACTAGATATACTAGAGGAGATTACAAAAGGAAATATACTTCACGTAAAGTGAAACTTTTA